>DASVBQ010000302.1:0-9063 GCA_036375795.1 Actinomycetes bacterium | reverse complement strand
CATCGTGCTCGGCCGCGAGGACGCGGCGAAGGCAGCTGCCCACGCCGCCCTGGCAGCCGCCACCTCGCCGACCGGTGTCGCGCTCGCGCACCGGGCACTCGCGCAGCTGGCCGTAGATGTCGACGAGGCACTCGACCACGTGCAGCGCTGCCGTGACGCGGCCGCGTCCGCCGGCTTCCGGCCGCTGGGCCAGGACGCGTGGAGCGTTGCGGTCCGGGTCCTGCACGCCGCGGGCCGCGAGGAGGCCGCCCGCGTGCTGGCCGCGGATGCCATGGAGGCGGCGGCTGACAACGTCTACGCGCACGCATCCGTCACCCAGGACCTCGGCCTGATGCTGCTGGACACCGACGCGGCGACTGCGCACGAGTACGTCGAGGTGTCGCACGACGAGTGGTCGGCTCTGCGCTGCCCCTACGGGCTCATGCTGTCCGTCCGCGCGCGAGGCACCGTCGCCACCGCTCGCGACGAGCCGGGCGCCGCGGCGGGCTGGTTGCTCGAGGCGCTCCGCCGGGTGCGCCGGATGGGCTACCAGGGCGAGCAGGCGACCACCGTCGCGACGGCCGTGCCGTTGCTCGCGAAGGCGGGGCAGGAGTCCGTGGCAACGGCCCTCCTGGCCGGGCTGCGCGCCTCGGACGCGTTCGTCGAACGCCTGCACGCGCCGCTGCTCGAACAGGTCGAGGAGTCGCTCACCGGCCGCAACGACGCCGCCGCCGCGCGCGGACGGGCGCTCGGCATGACCGACCTCCTCGACCTGGCCCAGCAGGCGCTCCGCGAGCTGCGGGACGGGCCTCCCGTCGCCCAGCCGCCTGAGCAGGTCGCGGACCGCACGACGCGGGAGCTGGTCCGCGCCGGACCGCTGTGGCGGCTGACCTTCGACGGGACCTCGGTGCACCTGCCCGGCATGAAGGGTCTCGCCGACCTCGCCATCCTGCTCCGTTCGCCGGGACGGGAGGTCCCGGTGCTGGACCTCGCGGAGCCGACCGGCTCAGGCGCCGCTGCGCGCAACGGCGACCTGGGCGAGCGGATCGACGGGCAGGCGCGCGCCGCGTACAAGGAACGGCTGCGCGTGCTGCAGGCCGAGCTCGACGACGCGGACGCCGCGGGTGACCCGGAACGCGGTGCTGCCGCGCAGCGCGAGATGGACGCGTTGACGGCCGAGCTGGCCGCGGCGTACGGCCTGCACGGTCCGCGCCGCACCGGCGACCCGGCGGAGCGCGCGCGGGCCGCGGTCACCCAGCGGATCCGCAGCGCCCTGACGAAGGTCACGGCCGTGCACCCGGCCGCGGGGGAGCACCTGGAGCGTGCGGTCGCCACCGGCCGGTTCTGCTGCTACCGGCCCACGGACGACGGGGCCTGGGTCGTGCAGGCCTGACCGGTCTCAGAACCAGGACATGGGGTCGACGACCGCACCGTCCTCCCGGACCTCGAAGTGAAGGTGCGGGCCGGTGGAGTAGCCGGTCGAGCCCACGATGCCGATCTGCTGCCCCTTGCGGACCTCCTGGCCCTCCTCGACGAGGAACTGCGCCTGGTGCGCATAGGCCGTGGTGACCCGCTTGCCGTCGATCACGCCGTGGTCGATGACGGTGAAGTTGCCGTACGCCGAGCTGACGACCGTCATGATCACCCGGCCGTCGTCAGCGGCACGGACGAGGGAGTCACCGCCTGCGAAGTCGGTGCCGGTGTGCAGCTTCGTGTAGTGCAGGATCGGGTGGAACCGCATGCCGTACGCCGAGGTGACCTGCCCGTCGAGCGGTCGTCGGAAGTCCCCGGTGCCCTGGACCGTCTCACCGCTGCGCTCCAGCCGGTCGGACGCCGCCCGGACCTGCGCGCCCAGCTGACCCGACTCGGCCAGGCGGGCCCGGTGCAGCGCGACGTCGCCGCCCTTCGCCGCCCGGACGGCCTGCAGGGCGTCGGAGCGCTGTGCCGCCAGGGCGGCCAGCCGCTGGTTGGCGTCGACGAGCCGGCGCTTGGCCTCGGCGTACCGGTCGGCCAGCCGCTCGAAGTCGCCCCGGACCGCCTCGCGGCGCGCAGTCAGGACGCCCCATCGCAGGTCGGCCCGAGTGCTTCCGTCGCGCAGCCTCGTCGCTGCGGCGGCGAGACCGGTGGCGGTGCCGTCGTCGGTGGTGGGCTGGCCGGTGACGTAGGCCGCGCGCGCGCCGGCTACCAGCTCGTGGCGCACCGAGTCGTAGCGCTCGTGCATCGACTCGGCTGTCGTCTGGGCGGTCAGCACGTCGGTCCCGAGCGCCCGGTAGAGCTGCGCCTGCTCTGCGGCGTCCTGCTGGAGCCGGGCCATGATGCGCTTCTGGCGGGCGATCTCGGCGATGCCCTGGTCGGCGGTGAGGAACGCCTGCCCGGCAGCCTGCAGCTGCGGGCTGTTCTCGTCGTCGAGCAGGTCCTTCGCCTGCGGCGTCCCCGCGATCATCGGCGTGGCGTCGCGGGCCCGCTTCTCGCGCAGCCGATCCTTCGCGGACTCTGTGGTGCGGCCGGCGGTCGCCGTCGACGCCGTGGCGCCGGTCGCTGCGGAGGCGTCGTCCGTGCCGGCGGTCGAGGAGCCGCCGGCATCCGAGCCGCTGCCGTCAGACGTGGACCCGCCGTCGCCGGTGCCGGGTAGCGAGCCGGCGCCGGGAAGGGTCCCCGTCGGGTCGCTCACGGACGTGCTCGGGAGGGGGAGCGGCGCCTCGGTCGGCAGCGGCTCGACCGAGACGGTCGGCAGCGGGCTCAGGCTGGGGGAGGGCAGGGTGAGGTCGGCCGATGCGCTGCCGGTGGAGCCGGCGACCAGGACGGCCGCCGTCGTCGCGACGGCTGCCGCGACGGCCACGGGACCACGCATGCCTGCCTCCTGTGTCGTGACGTCGTCATGACAAACGAGGAGGTCGGGCTCAGGTCACGCTCAGCGGCGCGGGGCGAAGTCGCTCAGGTCGAGCTCGATCGGCAGCGGGGCGTCCTCGAGGAACGGTTCGGGGTCGAGCGGCTCGCCGTCGACGCGGACCTCGAAGTGCAGGTGCGGCCCGGTCGAGTACCCGGTCGACCCGATCACGCCGATGGCCTGCCCCTTGACCACCCGGTCCCCGGCCTTCACGCCCACCGCGGCCTGGTGCGCGTACAGCGTGGTGATCCGCAGCCCGCCGATCTTGCCGTGGTCGATCACGGTCATGTTGCCGTAGGCCACGTTGTACTCAGTGAAGAGCACGACCCCGTCGTCCGCGGCGTACGCGATGCCGTCTCCCGCACCGAAGTCCGTCCCGGTGTGAATCTTCACGTAGTGAAGGATCGGGTGGAACCGCGGGCCGTACTCCGACGTGACGTCGCCCGTGCCCGGCCGCACGAACTCGCCAGTGCCCTTCGGTGGGTTGTCGGTCTTCGCCAGCTTCTCGGCGAGGTCGACGATCCGCGCCCCCAAGGCGCCGGACTGCACGACCATCACCTGGTAGCGACGCTTGTCCTCGACCGCCGCCTTGCGTGCTGCGTCGAACGCGGCCTGCCGGGCCTCGACCACGGCATCGACCTGCTGCTCGGCCGCCTTGGCCAGCATCTCCTTGGCCGAGACCGCGGCGAGTGCGGCGGCCGCCGCCATACGTGCCGTCTCGGCCTCGCGCCGCGCTGCGGCGAGCCGGGACTGCGCGTTGAGCAGCTCTGCCCGGTCGGCCGCGAGGTCGGCGAGCACGGCGTTGCCGGCGCTCCCGACGCTCTGCAGGAACGCGAGCCGGTCGGCGAGCTGGTTGGGCGTGGTGGACGACAGGACGAACGCCCACTCGCCCATGGACCCGTTGGTCTGGTACGCGGCCCGGGCCAGCACGCCGAGGTCGGCCTGCCGGGCCAGGATCCGGGTCTCGACGTCCGCGAGCTCGCGGGTGGCCCGCTCCTCGGCGAGGACTGCCGCGTCGAGGTCGGTCTGGGCCGCGGCGTCGGCCTCGCGCGCCCCCTCGAGCTGCTCCCGGGCGGTGGTCAGGGCCTGCTGGGCGACGACGAGGTCCGCCTTGGCCTTGGCCAGCTCCTTCGAGGCCTTGACGAGCTCGGCCGCGTCGTGCGCCTCCTGCTCGGCCCGCTCCTCGGCGAGCTTCTTCTCCGCCTCGGCCTTGGCCTTCGCCGCGGCACGCGCCTTGGCGTCGGCCTCCGCCTTGCGCGCCGCGGCGCGCCGCTCGGCCTTGGTGGGCTTGTTCGGCGACTTGCTCGCGGACTTGCTGGGCGAGGGGCTCGGCGAGGTGCTCGACGACGCGGTGGGGCTCGAGGTCGGGTCCGCTGCGGACGCCGGCAACCCGGAGGCGACCAGGGAGACCAGGACGACCGCGACGAGCCCGGCGGCGGCGCCTGTGCGTGGGCGCGCGACAACGCGTCGACCTGCAGCCGTGCGCATGCCCCACCCCCAGCCGTCGTGGTCCGCGTTTCCTGCCGTGCGGTCGGGCTACCCCCCCTTGCGCACGTCAGCCATGGTGCCGCTTTGACCTTCGCTTGACAGTCGATCGGCAGAAATAGCCCCTGGTCAAGAGGAGCAATTCCCCCGGATCAGGGTGACTCTCGTCACAGCCAGCCACTGCGCTTGAACAGTCTGTAGAGGGTCCCGCACGCCACCGCCATGACCCCCAGCACGGCCGGGTAGCCGAACGACCAGCGCAGCTCCGGCATGGTGTCGAAGTTCATGCCGTAGATCCCGGCGATCATCGTCGGCACCGCCGCGATGGCGACCCACGCCGAGATGCGGCGCATGTCGGAGTTCTGCTGCACCCCGACCTGCGCCAGGTTGGCGCTCAGCACCGACGAGAGCAGGTCGTCGAACCCGTCGACCTGCTCCGCCACTCGGACCGCGTGGTCGGCCACGTCGCGGAAGAACGGGTGCAGGTGCTCGTGCACGCGCGCGCTGTGCCCCGTGGCGAGATGTTCCATCGGCTCGATCAGCGGGCGCACCGCGCGACGGAACTCGATGACCTCGCGCTTGAGGTTGTAGATGCGGGCAGCGTTGTGGGTGCGAACCGGGGAGAAGACCCGCTCCTCGACCTCCTCGATGTCCTCCTCCACGGCGAAGGAGATCTCCGAGTAGTCGTCGACGATGGCGTCGCAGACCGCGTACAGCACCGCCGACGGGCCACACTCCAGCAGGGTGTGGTCCATCTCGAGCCGCCGCCGGATGTCGGTGAGTGCCCGGGCCTGCCCGTGCCGCACCGAGACGATGAACGAGTCGCCGAGGAAGAGCATCACGTCACCGAGCTCGATCTGCTGGCTTCCCTCGTCGTAGCGCACCGTCTTGAGCACGACGAACAGCGAGTCCTCGAACTCCTCGACCTTGGGTCGCTGGTGCGCCTTGACCGCGTCCTCCACCGCCAGCGGGTGCAGGGCGAAGTCCTTCGCCACCCGCTCGAGCTCGTCCTCGGTCGGGTCGTGCAACCCGATCCAGATGAACGACCCACGGGCACGCGCCGTCAGGAGCGCCTCGTGCAGCTCGCCCTCGACGGACTCCCGCTGCCCGTGGTGGTAGAGCGCGCAGTCCACGATCACCGGACCATTGTGACCCTCGGTCCCGACCTGGGGAGCGCAGCTTCCCGGTCTCGTACAGTTCGTGGACGTGCCCACCGTCCTGCTCGTCCGCCACGGGCGCACCGCCGCGAACGGCGCCGGCGTGCTCGCCGGCTGGACCGAGGGGGTGTCGCTCGATGACACCGGGCGCGACCAGGTGCGGGCCCTCGCGACCCGGCTGGCTCCGGTGCCGCTCGCGGCGGTCGTCTCCAGCCCTCTGCAGCGGTGCGCGGAGACCACGGAACTCCTGCTGGAGTCGCGTCCACCGGTCGACCGGCACATGGACGAACGGGTGGGCGAGGTCCGCTACGGCGACTGGTCGGGCCAGGAGCTGAAGAAGCTGGCCAAGGACCCGCTGTGGAAGGTCGTCCAGTCGCACCCGTCGGCGATGACGTTCCCCGGCGAGGGCGGCGAGGCCATGCGCGACATGCAGGTCCGGGCCGTCGAGGCGGTCCGGGACTGGAACGCCCGGCTGGGGGAGGACGCGGTGTACGTCGTCGTGTCGCACGGTGACGTCATCAAGGCGGTGCTGGCGGACGCTCTGGGCCTGCACCTGGACCAGTTCCAGCGGATCGTGGTGGACCCCGCATCGGTCAGCATCGTCACGTACACGCCGTTGCGCCCGTTCGTCGTCCGCGCCAACGACGGCGGTGGCGACCTGTCGTTCCTCGTCCCGCGCAAGGGACGATCCCGGCGGAGGCGGCGCCCCTCGTCCGAGGCCGCGGTCGGTGGCGGCACCGGCACCAGCGCATAAGGTTCGGCGCATGCCCCGCATCGTCTTCGAGTACGACCCGCCGGAGCGATTCGTCGCCGGCACCGTCGGCGAACCGGGCCAGCGCACCTTCTTCCTGCAGGCCAGCGCCGGCGGCCGGACGACCAGCGTGGCGCTGGAGAAGCAGCAGGTCTCGGTGCTCGCCGAGCGTGTCGAGGCGCTGCTCGACGAGGTCGTGCGTCGCTCGTCCGGAGAGACGTCCGTGCCCGCGATGACTCCGTCCGACGTCGAGGACAGCGCGCCTCTCGAGATCCCGATCGAGGAGGAGTTCCGCGTCGGCACCATGGCCCTGGCCTGGGACGACGACGACGAGGTCGTCGTGATCGAGGCGCAGGCGGTGACCGACGACGAGGACGAGGGCTCGGCGCTCATCGCGGAGGACGACGAGGAGGGCCCACCGCTGCTGCGGGTGCGGATCTCCGGCACGGCAGCTCGCGCGTTCGTGTCCCGCGCGCAGGCCGTGGTGGCCGCCGGGCGGCCGCCGTGTCCCTTCTGCGGGGGCCCGCTCGACGCGGGTGGGCACGTCTGCCCGCGGGCCAACGGCTATCGGCGCTGAAATCTGCCAGGCTGGGTCGGGTGGGCGAGCCGGACGTCGCGACGGCGCTGGACCTGCTGCGCCACGGTGAGATCACCGTCGAGGGCCGGCTGGTCGACGCGTCGAACGCCACGCTGTTCTGCGAGATCTCCGGTGCCGGTGTGGACGCCCGCTGTGTCTACAAGCCCGTCGCGGGGGAACGCCCGCTGTGGGACTTCCCGGACGGGTCCTTGGCCGGGCGGGAGGTCGCGGCGTACGCCGTGTCCGAGGCCGTCGGGTGGTGCGTGGTGCCGCCGACCGTGCTGCGGGACGGGCCGTTCGGCCGGGGCATGGTGCAGCTGTGGGTCGACTCCGACGAGACCGTCGGCCTGGTCGACGTGATGTCTCCGCGCCGCGTGCCGGACGGGTGGCTGCACGTCCTCGACGCGCTCGGCGCCGGTGGTGAGCCCGTCGTGCTGGGGCACGCGGACGACCCCCGCCTGCGCCGGATGGCAGTCCTGGACGTGGTCCTCAACAACGCCGACCGCAAGGGCGGCCACGTCCTCCCGGGGCCGGACGGCGTGGTCCGCGGAGTCGACCATGGCGTGACCTTCCACACCGATCCGAAGCTGCGGACGGTCCTGTGGGGCTGGGCCGGCGAGTCGCTGACGCCCGATGAGGTCACGACCCTCGAAGCCCTGGACGCGGCCCTGGACGGCCCGCTGGGCACCGAGCTGCTCGGGCTGCTCGCCCGGGACGAGGTGTCCGCCTGCCGTCGGCGAGTGCGCCGGCTGCTGGGCGACGGACACCTGCCGTACCCGGTCGAGGGCTGGCCGGCGATCCCGTGGCCGCCCTTCTGAGCGCCGCCCGTGCGTGCCGGCAGCCGGCGCCCGGCACGTAGGATCCCGCCGTGCATGCCTGGCCCGGACCCGCGATCCCGAACCTGCCGGGCAGCGGTCTGCCGCTACGGCTGCACGACTCCGCGACCGGGGAGATCCGTCCCACCACGCCGGGCCCGACCGCGCGGATGTACGTCTGCGGGATCACGCCGTACGACGCGACCCACATGGGCCACGCGGCGACGTACGTCACGTTCGACCTGATCCACCGCGCCTGGCTCGACGCCGGCCACCAGGTGCACCACGTGCAGAACGTCACCGACGTCGACGACCCGCTCCTCGAGCGGGCCGTGCGCGACGGTGACGACTGGCGGGCGCTGGCCGACCGTGAGACCGCGTTGTTCGGCGAGGACATGACGGCGCTGGGCGTCATCCCGCCCCGGGACTACGTCGGTGCCGTCGAGTCGATCCCCCAGGTGGTGCACGCCGTCGACACGCTGCGGGCCGGCGGGGCGGCGTACGAGGTGGACGGCGACGTCTACTTCTCGGTGCACAGCGACTCGCGCTTCGGCGGCGTCGGTCGGCTCGACGAGACCACCATGCGAGCACTTTTCGCCGAGCGTGGCGGTGACCCCGAGCGCCCCGGCAAGAAGGACCCGCTGGACTGCCTGCTCTGGCAGTCGGCTCGACCGGACGAGCCGTCATGGTCCACCGGCGGAACCTTGCCGGACGGCCGCCCCGGCTGGCACATCGAGTGCGCGGCCATCGCGCTCGAGCACCTGGGCATGGGCATCGACGTGCAGGGCGGGGGGAGCGACCTCGTCTTCCCGCACCACGAGATGAGTGCCTCGCAGGCGCATGTCCTCACCGGCCAGTGGCCGTACGCCCGGCACTACGTGCACGCCGCGATGGTCGGCCTGGACGGCGAGAAGATGTCGAAGTCGAAGGGCAACCTGGTGCTCGTGTCGGACCTCCGCCGGGCCGGTCGGGACCCGATGGCGATCCGGCTGGCGCTGCTGGGCCACCACTACCGCCAGGACTGGACCTGGACCGAGCAGGACCTGCTCGACGCGGAGGCCCGGCTGGCGCGCTGGCAGGACGCCGTGTCGCGGCCGAGTGGCCCGCCCGCGGAGGCCACCCTGGACGGGCTGCGCCGGCACCTGGCCGACGACCTCGACGTCCCGGGCGCGCTGGCTGTCATGGACCGGTGGGCCGCGCAGGCCGAACGACGGGACGGCACGGACATGGCGGCTCCCGGCATCGTCTCCCGCGCCGTCAACGCCCTACTCGGCATCCGACTCTGACGCACTCGCGGTTGTGGACTCTCCCGCACCGGACACGCCGTCGGGGCGGTGTGCCGGAGTCCACCACGAGAGTCAGGGGCGGGGCGGGGGACTGGGGTCGTCGCCCCGGCGGCGCAGGTAGCGCTC
>DASVBQ010000291.1:0-2760 GCA_036375795.1 Actinomycetes bacterium | reverse complement strand
CAGCGCTGCCGCCTTCAGCGGGACCAGCACCGACCGGAACACGATCATCAGTACCAGGAACGACAGCCCGATGACCGCGCCGATGAACAGCAGCATCCGGTCCTGAAGTCGCTCGGAGATGTCGACGCCGAACGCGGTCCCGCCTGTCACCATCGGGTCCACGTCATGACCCTGGACGGCGTCGGGCAGGACGTCGGCCCGCAACCGGTCCACGAGCTGCGTGGTGGCTGCATCCTGCGGCGACGTGGTCGGGGTCGCCACGATCACCGCGAGGTCGCCCTTCGGGCTGAGCGCCGGCGGCGCGACGGCCGCGATACCGGGATCGTCGGCCAGCGCGGAGCCGATGTCGCGCAGCGCTGCCTGGTCGTCGGCCGATCCGTCGGTCTCGACCGACACCTGGATGGGGCCGTTGACGCCGGGGCCGAAGCCGTCGGCGAGCAGGTCGTAGGACTTGCGAAGGGTGCTGGCTGGTGCGGCGTTTCCGTCATCGGAGAAGCCGATCCGCAGCGCGAACACCGGTGCGGCCAGGACGCCGAGCAGGACGGCCGCGACCAGCCCATAGCGGACCGGACGGGCGACGACCTTGGCCGCCCAACGGGCCGACTTCGAGCGCGGGTCGTTCGCCGGCTTCTGCTTGACGAACGGCACGCGGAGGCTGTTGACCTTGCGGCCGGCCAGCCCGAGCAGGCCAGGGAGCAGGGTGACGGCGGCCAGCATGACGATGGCAACCATCAGGGCTGAGCCCCAGCCCATCGTCGTGAGCATCGGGATGCCGGCGACCTGCAGGCCGGCGATGGCGACGACGACGGTGACACCGGCGAAGAGCACCGACAGGCCCGCCGTGGCGTTGGCGCGCCCGACCGCCTCGGGCACCGGCATGCCGTCGGCGAGGTTCTGCCGGTGCCGGGCCAGGATGAAGAGCGCGTAGTCGATGCCGACGCCCAGGCCGAGCATCGAGGCGACGATCGTGGTGATCGAGGGCACGGTCATGAGGCCGGAGAGGATGCCGATCGAGCTCGTGCCCACGAGCAGGCCGATGAGCGCGACGGCGATGGGCAGGCTCATCGCGACGAGCGAGCCGAAAGCGATGGCCAGCACGATGATCGCGACGCTGATGCCGATCAGCTCGCTGCCGGGCTCCTGCTCGCCCTTGGCGTAGCCGAGCAGACCGTTGTACTCGACCTGGATGCCGGCGTCGCGCATGACCTTCGTGGCCGAGTGCGCGGCGTCGTACTCCGGTAGTTCGATCTTGTCCGTGTCGAAGGCGATGGTGGTGAAGGCGGTCCGGCCGTCGGCACTGACGGTGGGTCCGCGCGCGTCGAAGGGGTTGCTCACGCCGACGGCGTGCGGAACGCCGCCGAGGGCGGTCACACCGTCGGCGACAGCGCGTTTCGCCTCCGGTGTCGTCAGCCCCTCGTCGGAGTGGAGGACGACCTGCGAGGTGTAGACGCTCTGCGACGGGAACCGGTCATTGAGGGCGTCGGCAGCGCGCTGGGACTCCGCGCCGGGGAGCGTGAACGTGTCGTTCGCGGCGCCGCCGATCGAGCTGTTGAGGGCGAAGGCGGCGACGGCGATGAGGATCCACGCGCCGAGCACGCGCCAGGGATGCCGGCCGGAGAAGTGGCCGAGCCGGTAGAGAAGGCGGGACATGAGAGTCCTTCGGGTGGAGGGAACGACCGAGCTCGGCCGACCTCCACGACGCTAGGAAGGCGCGCGCTCCGTGCCGACCGTGCAGACCCTCAGGCCGTCCGTGGTGGCCGCACCGTCGTGCGCGGGCACCGGTGGGGCTGACCCCTCGATGCGGGCGGGCCGCACCCTTGCCTCAACGGGCCGGGCCGGTGGCCTCGAGGTAGGCGAGGACCGCCATGACCCGGCGGTTCACCTCGCGCTCGTCGACCAGGCCGAGCTTCTGGAACACCGACCCGATGTGCTTCTCCACCGCGCGGTCGCTCATGTAGAGCGTCTTGGCAATGGTCGCGTTGTTGCGCCCGGTCGCCATCTCCTGCAGGACCTCGCGCTCGCGGTCGGTCAGGCCGAGGAGGGGGGAGCGGGCCTCGCTCGCCTTCCGGGCCAGCAGCCCCTCGACGACCTTGGGGTCCAGCACGGACCCGCCCCGGGCGACCTCGTGCAGCGCGCGGACCAGCTCGTCCAGGTCGGACACCCGCTCCTTGAGCAGGTAGCCCAGCCCCGCCACGCCGTCGGCCAGCAGCTCGAACGCGTAGTCCTCCTCGACGTACTGCGAGAGAACCACCACGCCGGTGCTCGGGTGCTCGGCGCGAATGCGCTTGGCGGCCTCGATGCCCTCGTTGGTGTGGGTCGGCGGCATCCGGATGTCGGTCAGCACCGCGTCGGGCTGGTGCTCGGCGACCGATTTCATCAGCGAGTGGGGGTCCGCGACGGTGTCGACCAGCTCGATGTCGTCGACCTCCGCGAGCAGCGCCGACACGCCCTCCCGGACGAGGTAGTTGTCGTCGGCGAAAACCACGCGCAGCGCCATGACCTGGACTGTATCCGCGGGCGGTCGGTGGAGGAGCCGATCAGAACGGGAGGGACCGCCCGGATGGCGAGCGCAGGTCCAGGGTCTCTTGGGTGCAGCGGGTTGTCCGCTTCACGATCTGCTGCTGCCTCATGGCCGGTCACCCCTTTCTGAGATGTGGTCTGTCTTGCGCTTTCGACGTTACGAACGGCGCCGGGCCACGGACATCGGGGCAACCCCCGATCCGCCGGGGTGGTCGGCACGCATCGAGGGGGAGGGCCCCA
>DASVBQ010000289.1:0-6650 GCA_036375795.1 Actinomycetes bacterium | reverse complement strand
CGGTCCAGCCCGCCGCCGTACCCCGTGAGCGTGCCGTTCGCCCCGATCACCCGGTGGCACGGCACCACGATCGAGATCGGGTTGCGGCCGTTGGCCAGGCCCACCGCGCGGGAGGCACGCGGGTTGCCCACCCGGGTCGCGAGCTGGCCGTAGTTGATCGTCTCGGCGTACGGAATGTCCCGCAGCGCCTGCCAGACGGTCAGCTGGAACGGTGTCCCGGCCGGGTCCAGTGGCAGGTCGAACTCGGTGCGCTCGCCGGCGAAGTACTCGCGCAGCTGGGTCACGGCCCGGTCGAGCACTTCGCACGGGTCCGTGGACCAGGACGGGTCCGGCGCGACCGCGAACAGCAGCCGGGTCAGGGACGTCCCGTCGCTGGTCAGCAGCAGCGGGCCGACGGGGCTGTCGATGGTGGTCGTGTAGGTGGTGGTCATCAGGAGGTCTCCCGGTCGGTGACGATGTGCCAGAGGTGCATGAGGGCGTACGAGCGCCAGGGCCGCCAGCGCTCGCCGTGCTCGGCCGCGGAACGGGGGTCGCCGCTCGCGCCGAGCCGTTCGAGGCCGCGGCGGACGCCCAGGTCGGTGGCGAGCAGGACGTCGGGGTCGCCCAGCCCGCGCATTCGCACGTAGTCGGCGGTCCACGGTCCGATGCCCGGGATCTCGAGCAGCCCGGCTGCCGTCTCGTCGCGGTCGGCTCCGGCGTCCAGGTCGAGCCGACCCTCGGCGACCGCCGTGCACAGCGCGACCAGGGTCCGCCCGCGGCTGCGCGGCATCGGCAGCGAGTCGGGGTCCGCCGCGGCGAGCGCCTCGGCCGTGGGGAAGTGGTGGGTGACCCCGGTCTCGTCGCTGGCAGTGACCGGCTTGCCGTACGTCGCCGCCAGCCGGGCCACGACCGTCCGCGCGCCCGCGACCGAGACCTGCTGGCCGACCACCGCCTTCACGGCCATCTCGGTGCCGTCGACCGCGCCGGGCACCCGCATGCCCGGCCAGGCGGCGACGAGCGGGGCGAGCAGCGGGTCGGCCGCGAGGACCTCGTCGACCGCGGCCGCGTCGGCGTCGAGGTCGAGCAGCCTGCGGGCCCGCGCCACCGCGGGGACGACGTCGCGCGGGTCGGCGAGGGCGAGCTCGCAGGCGACGTGGTCGGCGGCCGCCCGGAGGGTGATCGTCGCCTCGCCGTGGGGCAGCAGCAGGGCGCGGCAGTACGTCGTCTCGTCGGCGTCCTCGATGCCCGGCACGGACTTCAGCGCAAGCATGCGCATCAGCCCCGCTCCGTCGAACGGCGGCCGGACCGGCAGCCGGAGCGACAAGCGTCCGGGAACCGGCAGCTCTGCCGCCGGTCGCCGCGCCGCGGCTGCGCGCAGCTCGCGCGGTGTCGTGGCGAACACGGCCCGCACGGTGTCGTTGAACTGCCGGATGCTGGCGAACCCGGCCGCGAAGGCCACCTCGGCGAACGGCATCAGCGTGGTCTCGATGAGAACCCGCGCGGTGTGCGCGCGCTGGGCGCGGGCCAGCGACTGCGCGCCAGCGCCGACCTCGCCGGTCAGCAGCCGGTGCAGCTGGCGCTCGCTGTAACCCAGCCGGGCGGCCAGGCCGGCGACCCCGTCGCGGTCGACCGCGCCGTCGGCGATCAGCCGCATGGCTCGGGCGACGGTGTCGGACCGCACGTTCCACTCGGGGGAGCCGGGTGACGCGTCCGGCCGGCAGCGCCGGCAGGCCCGGAAGCCGGCCAGCTGGGCCGCCGCGGCGGTGGGGTAGAAGGTGACGTTGCGGCGCTTGGGCGTGGTGGCCGGGCAGCTGGGCCGGCAATAGATGCCGGTCGTGGTCACCGCGGTCACGAACCACCCGTCGAAGCGCGGGTCGCGGCTGCTGACGGCGCGGTAGCAGGTCTCGTGGTCGAGCACGTGCCCCAGCCTGCCTGCTGGCACCGACAGTTTCTAGCGGGCATCGGACGCGACGATCGCGGCCGTCGGCCGGCCTCGCTTGACCCCGCGAGCGACCTTCTGGTGCGACTCACCGGCGTGTCCCCGTCAGGAGGTCGCTCGGCGGCGGGTCCGGAGCGGCGGGTCAGGCCCTGCCGAGCGCGTCCAGCGCGGCCATGTCCGCCTCGCTGAGCTCGAAGTCCGCGACCGCCGCATTGGAGCGGATCCGGTCCTGCCGCGCCGACTTCGGGATCACCACGACGCCGTGCTGCAGGTGCCAGCGCACGACGACCTGGGCTGGCGTACGGCCGTGGCGCTCGGCCACGCGGACCACCTCGGGCTGCCGCAGCGTCCCGCCGCGCAGGCCGCTGTAGCCCTCCAGCACCACGCCCCGCTGCCGGTGCCCGTCGAGGACCGCGGGGTCGAAGAGCAGCGGGCTCCACTCGATCTGGTTCACCGCGGGCGGCACGCCGGTCGCATCAGTGATCTCGTCGACCTGGGAGAGCGAGAAGTTGCTGACACCGATGTGGCGCGCCAGGCCGTCGTCGCGGGCCGTCACGAACTTCCGCCAGTCCACGTCTCCTGGCCAGTGGATGAGCCACAGGTCTACGTAGTCGGTACCCAGGTCGGCCAGGCTCGCGCGCAGCGTCTCGAGCTCGCGACCGGCGTTGCGCGGCGGGCACTTCGTGGTCACGAAGACGTCGTCCCGAGCCAGGCCGCTGGCCGCGAGCGCGGCACCGACCTGCTTCTCGTTGCGGTACATCGTGGCGGTGTCGATGTGGCGGTAGCCCGCGTCCAGCGCCCAGCCGACCGCCTGGATCGCCTCGGAGCCCCGCAGCTGCCAGGTGCCGAAGCCGAGAAGAGGGATCCGGTCCTGTCCCGCCAGAGGGGCGCTGTCGTCGGGGACCGTCGCGCTCATCGGGTCACCGTGACTCCGGCGGCGCGCATCTCCTCGACCGACCTCTCGGCGTCGCCCGGGGAGAGCGCGACGAACCGGGTGAGGGCCAGCGGCACCTCGACCTGGTATCCGAGGCGGATGCCGTCGAGGGCCGTCTCCTTGACGCAGTAGTCGCCGGCGAGCCCCACCACGACCAGGCGGCGCACGGAGGGGGCAAGCAGCGACTGCAGCTTGGTCGGAGCGGCCGCCCCCGAGACCGGGTCGCGGACCGAGAACCCGCTGTACCCGTCCTCGCCGGAGGTCCCCTTGCGCACCGTCGCACCGCTGACGAGCAGGCCGGGGTGGAACTCGGCGCCCCAGGTGTCGGCGACGCAGTGCACCGGCCAGACGCCACCGTCCTTCTCGAAGTGCGGTGTGCTGGCGGGGTGCCAGTCCTGGGTGTAGACGATGGTCGCGCCGGCGTTGCGGGCCGCCCCGACCTCAACGCTCACGAGCGGCACCAGCTCCTCGCCCCCCTTGACGTAGAGGCCGCCCGCCGGGTCGGCGAAGTCGTTCTGGATGTCGGCGACGACGAGCGCGGTGTCGGCGTCGTATCGCGCGATCGGCTGGTCCGTGCTCATGGTGCTCCCTCGTAGGTGGTGGGGATCGCCGGCTCACCGCGGGAGAGCGCGAGGCCCTCCCACGGAAGCGTGGTCAAGACGTGCAGCAGGTGGTCCCGCGACCCGGCGAGCGAGGGCCGGTCGACCGGGTCGCCCTTCCGGACGAACGGCACCTGCAGGGCCCGGTCGCCGTCCCGGGGGGTGGGCTCGCCGAGCGCGTGCACCACCTCCTCCGTGGCCGTGCCGCTGGCGCGGTGCCGCCGGACGGCGGTCTTGCGGCCGCCGCGGGTCGACTTGTCCTCCGACCGTTTCGCCACCGGCTGGCCGTCCACCTCGACCAGCTTGTAGACGAACTGGGCGGTCGGCGCCCCGGAGCCCGTCACGACCGACGTGCCCACGCCGTACGCGTCGACGGGGGCGGTGGCCAGCGCGGCCAGGGCGAACTCGTCGAGGTCGCCGGAGAGCACGATGCGGGTCCCGTGCGCGCCGAGCTCGTCGAGCAGCTCACGCGACTGCTCGGCAAGGACGGGGAGGTCGCCAGAGTCGATCCGGACCGCGCCGAGCTCGGGGCCGGCGACCTCGATCGCCGTGCGGATGCCGGCCGTGATGTCGTACGTGTCCACGAGCAGCGTCGTGCCGATGCCGAGGGCGTCGACCTGGGCCCGGAAGGCATCCGCTTCCTTCTCGTGCAGCAGCGTCCAGGCGTGCGCGGCGGTGCCCGTCGTCGGGACGCCGTAGCGGCGCCCGGCGGCGAGGTTCGAGGTCGCGGCGAAGCCCGCGACGTACGCGGCCCGCGCGGCCGCCACGGCAGCCTCCTCGTGGGTGCGCCGCGACCCCATCTCGATGCACGGCCGGGACCCGGCGGCGTGGGCCATCCGGGCCGCCGCGGCCGCCACGGCGCTGTCGTGGTTGAGGATCGACAGGGTCAGCGTCTCGAGCAGCACGGCCTCGGCGAACGACGCCTCGACGGTCAGGACCGGCGAGCCCGGGAAGAAGACCTCCCCCTCCGCGTAGCCGGTGACGTCACCGCTGAACCGGTAGTCCCGCAGCCAGGCGCAGGTCTCCTCGTCGACCACACCCTGCTCGGTGAGGTGGGCCAGGTGCGCGTCGTCGTACCCGAACCGTCCGATCGCGTCGACCAGCCGCCCGGTGCCGGCCACGACGCCGTAGCGGCGCCCCTCGGGCAGCCGCCGGGTGAACACCTCGAACACGCAGCGCCGGTCGGCGGACCCGTCACGCAGCGCTGCGCGGAGCATGGTCAGCTCGTAGTGGTCGGTCAGGAGACCGGTGTCATGACCCACACCGGCCAGCCTAGATTGGTGCTCATGTCCGTCGCGCCGGTGGAGATCGAGCAGCCGGGCACCGACGAGGTCGTGCTCCCGGACACGCCGTGGGTGACCATCGTCTGGAACGACCCGGTCAACCTGATGTCGTACGTCGCGTACGTGTTCCAGAAGCACTTCGGCTACTCCAAGGAGAAAGCGACCGAGCTGATGTTGGACGTGCACCAGAAGGGAAAGGCCGTGGTCTCCAACGGCACCCGCGAGGAGATGGAGCGCGACGTGACGGCCATGCACGGTTACGGCCTGTGGGCCACGATGCAGCACGACGACTAGCGCGGCGACGACCCGAGCGAGGCACGTAGGTCGAGCGCGACAACCGACTGAGACGAGGCGGCGAGGCAGCAGTGGTGGCGACGTTCCGCCGCGCCCGCAAGGGCGGGGTGTCCGTGACGTTCGGCGCGGACGAAGCGCGGGTGCTGCGGCACGTCATGGGCGAGATGCTCGAGCTGCTCGGCCCCGCGGAGGCCGTCGAGCAGGACCCGCTCGCTGCCGCGCTGGGGATCGGCACCTCCACCACTGCGCCGGACGACCCGGCGCTGGCTCGTCTGTTCCCGGACGGGTACACCGACGACGCCGAGGCCTCGGCCGACTTCCGTCGCTACACCGAGCCGGACCTGCGCGCCGCGAAGCGGGAGGCGCTCGCGACCGCGCTCTCGACGCTGGGCGAGCCGGGGGAGCGGGTCGTGCTGACCCCGGAGCAGGCCGAGGCGTGGCTGCGCGCGCTCAACGACACCCGGCTGGTCCTCGGGGAGCGGCTCGGGGTCACCGAGGAGTGGGACGAGCTCGTGGAGTCGCTGGCCGCGGACGACCCGCGGCTGGCGCTGTTCTGGGTCTACGACCGCTTGACCTACCTCCAGGAGACGTTGGTCCAGGCCCTCATGGCAGGCCCGTAACCTGGAGGGGTGCTGCAGATCGAGCAGGCGACGTACGACCTGATCGTCGCCCACGTCCGCCGCGACCACCCGGACGAGGCCTGCGGCGTGGTGGCCGGCCCCGCCGGCACCGACCAGCCCCAGCGGTTCGTCCCGATGCTCAACGCCGCCCGGTCGCCGACGTTCTACGAGTTCGACTCGCAGGACCTGCTGGCCCTCTACCGCGAGATGGACGACCGCGACGAGGAGCCGGTGGTGATCTACCACTCACACACGGCGACCGAGGCGTACCCCTCACGGACCGACGTCTCGCTGGCGATGGAGCCGGGCGCGCACTACGTCCTCGTCTCGACACGTGACCCAGATCACGTCGAGTTCCGCTCGTACCGGATCGTGGACGGGGAGGTCACCGAGGAAGACGTTCGGGTGGTCTCGTCGTTCTCCACCGAGGAGCCTGTCCAGTCCCCTGATGAGGAGTCAGTCCCGCGATGAGCATCGAGGTCCGGATCCCGACGATCCTGCGCCAGTACACCGGCGGCGAGAAGGCCGTGGAGGGCAAGGGCGACACGCTGGCCGAGCTGATCGACGACCTCGAGTCCCGCCACGCCGGTCTGCGCGACCGTCTCGTCGACGAGAAGGGGCTCCGGCGCTTCGTCAACGTCTACCTCAACGACGAGGACGTGCGGTTCCTCGGCGGGCTCGAGACCTCGGTGAAGGACGGCGACCACGTGACCGTCCTCCCTGCGGTCGCGGGCGGCTGACCGGCCGCTCGGGCTGGGGCACGCCGATGCGCTACGACTCGCTGCTCGACTCGGTCGGCAACACGCCGCTCGTCGGGCTGCCGAGGCTCTCACCCTCGCCCGACGTACGCCTCTGGGCCAAGCTCGAGGACCGCAACCCGACCGGCTCGGTCAAGGACCGGCCCGCGCTGTACATGGTCGAGCAGGCCGAGAAGTCCGGTCAGCTCCGACCGGGCTGCACGATCCTCGAGCCCACGTCGGGCAACACGGGTATCTCGCTGGC
>DASVBQ010000288.1:0-2109 GCA_036375795.1 Actinomycetes bacterium | reverse complement strand
CGGGCGCGCTATCCTTCCAGGCGCGCTCGGCGCTCCCGGATCCGTCCGGGAAAGTCGGGAACGCGACGGCAGGTTGCCCGAGCGGCCAATGGGAGCGGACTGTAAATCCGTCGGCTTTGCCTACGAAGGTTCGAATCCTTCACCTGCCACGCGCTGACGAGGGCGTGACCGCAACGGTCACGCCCTCGTCGCGTTCGTGGCCCGGGGTGCGCCCACGGGTGCGCGCAGAGGATTTCGGGGGCCGGGCGGCGACCATGTATTCTCGTCGCGCTCAGTGAGCGTGACTGGCCCCCTTAGCTCAGTCGGCAGAGCGTCTCCATGGTAAGGAGAAGGTCTACGGTTCGATTCCGTAAGGGGGCTCTGGACGGTCGTCTCCCGCAAGGGCGCGCGGAGGTTTGCGGAGGACGGCCGACTCGGCGGAGTAGCTCAGCCTGGTAGAGCAAGCGGCTCATAATCGCTGTGTCGCCGGTTCAAGTCCGGCCTCCGCTACAGCTAGAGACAGCAGCACCCGACCGAACAGGACGCGGCATGACCGCGGACTGCCCTTGAAGGCTAGGAGACCGCCACCGTGGCCAAGCAGACCGACATCCGTCCGAAGATCACGCTGGCGTGCGTCGAGTGCAAGGAGCGCAACTACATCACGCGCAAGAACCGCCGCAACGACCCCGACCGGCTCGAGATGAAGAAGTACTGCCCGCGGGACCGTCGCCACACCCTGCACCGCGAGACCCGCTAGTCGCCGGTCGGCCCCCGGGCCGACCCCACTAGGGTCGCCGCATGTCGATCGACCCGTCGTACGTCGGGCGCAGCTACCCGCCCACCGACCCCTACGAGGTCGGGCTGGAGAAGATCCGCGAGTTCGCCGACGCGATCGGCGACCCCAACCCGGCCTACCGCGACCGCGCGGCCGCGAGGGCCATGGGGCACGCCGACGTCATCGCGCCGCCGACGTTCCCGTTCGTGCTGACCTTCCGGGCCTCGCGGCGGCTCATCGACGACCCGGACCTCGGCATCGACTACAGCCGGGTCGTGCACGGCGAGCAGCGGTTCGCGCACACCCGGCCGGTCCGCGCCGGTGATGCCCTGACCGTCACGGTCACCCTCGAGGCGGTGCGCTCGGCGGGCGGCCACGACATGCTCACCTCGCGCAGCGACGTCGCCACGGTCGACGGCGAGCACGTCGTGACGGCCTGGTCCACCCTCGTCGTGAGGGGGGAGTCGTGACGGTTCCGTCCCTCGCCGACGTCGAGGTCGGCACCGAGCTGCCGGCCCAGACCTTCCCGGTCCGGCGGGCCGACCTGGTGCGCTACGCGGGCGCCTCGGGCGACTTCAACGTCATCCACTGGAACGAGCGGGTCGCGAAGAGCGTCGGTCTGCCCGACGTCATCGCCCACGGGATGCTCACGATGGCCCTCGCCGCTCGCGTGGTCACCGACTGGGCCGGTGACCCGGCCCGGGTCGTCGAGTACGGCGTGCGGTTCACCCGCCCGGTCCCGGTCCCGGACGACGACACGGGCGCGGCGATCGAGGTCGCCGGTGTCGTCGCCGCGATCCTCGAGGACCGGAAGGTGCGGGTGGACCTGACGGCCACCCACCACGGCCAGAAGGTGCTCGGCCGGGCCCAGGCCGTCGTCCAGCTGTAACCCGTGCGCGAGCAGACCGACGTGCCCCTTGCGGGCCTGACCACGCTGCGGCTCGGCGGTCCGGCCCGACGCCTCGTCGTCGCCGAGTCCGAGGCGGACGTCGTCTCCGTCGTGCGCGACGCGGACGCCCGCGGCGAGCCGTTGCTCGTGCTCGGCGGCGGCAGCAACGTGGTCGTCTCGGACCAGGGCTTCGACGGGACCGTGCTCCAGGTCGCCACGCGCGGGCTGGCCACGGCCCCGCTCGCCGTGCACGCCCTCCAGGTCGAGGCCGGCGTCGACTGGGACCACGTGGTGTCGCTCGCCGTGCACGAGGGCTACGCGGGCCTCGAGGCGCTCTCCGGCATCCCCGGCCTGGTGGGCGCGGCACCGATCCAGAACATCGGTGCGTACGGCCAGGACGTGTCGCAGACGCTGGCCTGGGTCCGCGCGCTGGACCGCACGACCGGCGACGTCGTGATGCTCGACA
>DASVBQ010000287.1:0-2042 GCA_036375795.1 Actinomycetes bacterium | reverse complement strand
AGGTCCAGCGCGTGCACGTCGGCCCGGGTCTCGATCCGTCGCGAGATCAGCGCCTGGGCCGGCCCGGTGACGAAGCCGACCACCGCCAGCACCGCCAACACCAGCGCGACCGCCCGCCCGTCCCCCAGCGACGACACCCCGGCCCGCGACAGCACCGACCCCGACCGGCCGACAAGCGCCAGCAGGCACACCAGCAGCGCCACGCCCACGGCGCCCATCACCGTCCCCCACACCACGTCCCGCCGCTTCGCGTGCCCGAGCTCGTGCGCGACGATCAGCTCGATCTCGCGGTCCGACGCCGAGTCGAGCAGCGTGTCGTAGACGACGATCCGCCGTGTCGAGCCGAACCCCGACACGTAGGCGTTCAACGACGACGTACGTCGTGACGCGTCGGCCACCAGCACGTCCTCGACCGGGACCCCGTCGGATCGGGCGAGCGCCAGCAGCGTCCACCGCAGCTCGCCCTCGGGCATCGGCGTGAACTTGTTGAACACCGGTTCCACCACCACCGGGTACGCGAAGGACACCAGCACCACGAGCACCGCGCCCAGCGCGGCCCCGACCCGCCACCACCAGTCCGGCGACCAGCGCGCGAGCCCGATCACCAGGAAGAGCACCAGCAGCGTGAGCACCAGCCCGACGCCGTACGACTTGGCAACGTCGACGGCCCAGCCGCCCCACGTACGCGTGGAGAGCCCGTAGCGCCGCCGCACCGACTCGGCCCACGCGTCCCACGGCAGCAACAGCAGCCGGGCGAGCAGCGTCACCGCGACCCCGCCGAGCAGCACCTGCCAGAACCAGCCTCCGCCGAACGGCGCCGCCACCCGCGACACCATCCGCGCACCGACCGGGCTGAAGCCGAGCACGCACGCGATCACCAGCGCCAGCCCGTACGACACGTACGCCGGCGGGCGGACCGCCGCGTGGAAGGCGTTCTCCCGCGCGATCTGCGCCTCCGTGAAGTCGCGCGTCGCGTCGGCCGGCACGGCCGAGACGCTGTGCAGCGGCAGCGGCCGCCATGGGGTGAGCCACGCGACCAGCACGACCAACGCCACCGCCAGCACCACCGTCGTGGCCACCAGCGCCGCCCGGCTGCTCACGGCCCGGTCACCAGGTGAGTTCTCATAGGGCCAGGTGCAGGCGCAGCGAGTCGTCGAGCTCGGACATCAGGGCCGCCGGAACTCGCCCCAGCGTGGTCGCGATCCGGTCGACCGCGACCGATCGCACCTGCTCCGCCTGCGCCTTCGAGTCGCGGTCCAGACCGGTGGCGTCCGCCGGCAGCCGCACCTGGAACGGATGGACCCGGTCGACGTTCGACGTCACCGGGACGACCGTCACTACTCCCCGTCCCAGTCGGTCCGCCGTCACGTTGGCCCCGTCATTGCTGACGACGACCGCCGGGCGCCGTTTGTCGGCTTCCCCGCTGCGCGCCGGATCGAGGTCGACCAGGACGATGTCCCCGCGTCGCATCACGCGCCGACACCGTCGGCGGTGACGGCGTCCCACGCATCCGCATCGCCGGAGGCGGCCCACTCGGACCACGCCTCGCTGTAGTCCTCACCAAGCTCGGAGGCCCTCAGCAGACGAACCGCGCGGTGCAGGACCGCGGACCGCGACTCGATGCCACGCTCCCGGGCATAGGAGTCGAGGTATCGCACGTCCTCTTCCGGGAGGCTCACGCTGACCTTCATACTGCAGATACTACCTCCTGTGCTACTCGATTACTCCCGCTCACGACTTAGCCTTGTCGCGCACGTAGGCCCGCCAGTCGCGGGACAGCTCCTCCGCGGTGAGGCCCAGCACCTCCGCGGTCTCCTCCGGCCAGCCCTCCCCGGCACTGTCGGCCATCGCCGCGTAGAACTCGACCAGCCGCTTCTCGCCGTACCGCTCGGCGATCATCCGGCAGGCCAGCCACGCCCCCTCGTACGCCGCGGCGACGTCGCCCTGCCCTGCGTCGAAGTCGGCGGCGTCGGGCAGCTGCTTCGGCGCCTTGCCGTCGCCCACGTCGTCGAACAGGTCGCCGGCCACGATCGCCGTCGGCA
>DASVBQ010000282.1:0-3811 GCA_036375795.1 Actinomycetes bacterium | reverse complement strand
CGGGTTCCGGCCCTCGAAGGGGAGCGGCTACTTCAGGAATCCGTGGCGAGCCACCAGGGGAATCCGCTCCCACACCTTGCCGAGGCCGAGGGTCTTGTTGGCACCGGCCAGGGCCAGGACGCCCAGCACGAGCGCGTAGATGATGTGGTCGTCGATGATCGGGTTGTTGTCCAGCCGGATCTCGGCCAGCCACATGAAGACCATCAGCAGCGCGCCGGAGACGGCCGCGATCCGGATCGTGACACCGAGGAGCAGGGCAGCGCCGATGCCGGCAAGGCCGAGCATGAACAGCCAGTCCGCCCAGGCGTCGCCCGCCATCCAGGTGAAGGCGTCAGCGAAGGTCCCTTCGCGGCTGGCGAGGAACCCCTCGGTGGGCGACCCGCCGTTGATCCATGCGGCACCCTCGCCGAAGTAGTCGACGGCGCCGGTCTCGGGGTCGCGCCCCGTGCCGAAGCCGAGGGCGAAGAGCTTGTCGAGGAAGGCCCAGAAGAAGACCCAGCCGAGCGCGATGCGCGTGGCGGCCATCATGTACCGGTACGCGCGGTGCCGACCGGTCTCCTCGTAGACGGGCTCGGCGATGAACGATGCGTCGGTCCGCAGTACGGGGGCGCGGGCCGGAGTCTCGGCAGCCATGGTGTCCTCCTGGTGGTTCGGTCCTGTCGTGACACCTGAATGATCACTTCCTGGGGCTATTCGCACCCAGGGACCAAGGACCTCTCGGGCGCCGCCCTACGGCACCGATCGCGTGGGACCTCCGCTACCCGGCGAGACCGAGCGCCGCGGCCTCCTCCCAGAGCTCCTCGCGGACGCGGGGGTGTGCGGCGTGCTCGATGAGGTGCGCGGCCTGTGCGCGCTCGTCGTGGCCGAACATCTCGGCCACGCCCTGCTCGGTGACGACCGCCGTGTGCTGGAAGGAGGTCACCGGCTCGTCGACCATCGCGACGATGCTGGACGCGTCCGCCTTCGGGTGCCACGAACGCAGCGCCATCAGCGCCTGGCCGCCCTCGGAGTGCAGGGCGCCGACGATGAAGTCGGTCTGGCCCCCGAAGCCGGAGTGGATGCGCGCGTTGATGCGGGACGCGTTTGCCTGGCCGAAGAGATCGACCTGCAGGGCGGTGTTGATGCTCGTCATGGACCGGTTGGCCGCGATTCGGCTCGGCGCGTTGGTCTGCTCGGTACGCAGCACCTGGACCCGAGGGTTGCGGTGCACCCACGAGAGCAGCTCCGCGGACCCGATCACGAACGAGGAGGTGACGAGCTTCGTGTCGTCCAGCGCCCCGGCCTGCTCGAGGGTGAGAACTCCATCGGAGAACATCTCGCTCCAGATGGCGAGGTCGCGCCGCCCGCGCAGGCCGGGAAGCGTGGCGTCGGGCACCATCCCGATGCCCATCTGCAGGGTGGCGCCGTCCGGGATACGGGCCGCGACGAGCTCCCCGATCCTGCTCGACGCCTCGTCGGGTGCGGGGATCTTCGGCTCGTCCAGCGGCTCGTCTGCCTCGAGGACGTAGTCGACGACCTCCTCGCCCAGCAGGCCGTCGCCATAGGTCCACGGCATGTGCCGGTTCACCTGGACGACCACGAGGCCGCCGCGGGCCCGGCACGCCGCGACGGCGGCCGGCAGGATGTTCACCTCCGCGCCCATGGACCACGCGCCGTCGACGGCAGGGGAGACGTTGAGGCACACCACATCGGGGGGCAGCGTCGTCGCGAAGAGCCGAGGGACCAGCGACAGCCGGGCCGGCACGTAGGACAGCGTCGGGCTGTGCCGCATGCCCGGACCGACGAAGGCGGTCTCGTGCACGACGTCCGGGCGGGCCGGGATGCCGGCGTGGGCGTTGAGCACGAAGAGCCGGTACGCGGGCAGGCTCTCGTCGACGACGGAGAGCAGCGCACGCGGGAGTGCGCAGTTGCCGCTCGCCACCACCCGGGGGACCCCGGGCAGCGCGGAGAGCACCGCAGCGAGCTGCTGCGTCGTGACGACCTGCATCAGCCGAGCAGCTCGTCGACGGGGCGTCGCGGCGTCTCGGGGCCGGGGACGGCGTGCCCGAGACGCAGCACCATCTGCGGGTGCCCGACACTGCCGAGCTCGCCGGCCAGCCGGCGCCGGCTCCACGGCTGGTCGAGCACCTGGCCCAGCGGTGAGGCCTGCACGCCGTCGACCGTCGCCTGCAGGAGCAGCGCGCTGAGGGCCTGGCCGGCGACCAGCCAGTCCTGCGGGCTGTCTCCGGCCGTCCCGATCACCGCGACCAGCGGGTGCTCCGCCACCGGCGGCTCGTCCGCCCCGGACGCCTCGGCGCCGGGTCCGTCCTCGGAGTGCGCGAAGTCGCGCAGGCGCAGGTCACTCGCCCGCGTCCCGGGGCCGAGGTCCGCCGCCTCCGGCGGCACGCCGTCGCGGGCCGTCTCAGGGCGGGACGTCCACTCGGCGAGCTCGGCGCGGTAGGCCTCGTCGTGCGCCTCGGCCTCGTCGGCGTGCGAGAGCAGCACCGCGAGCGGCACCTGGTCGAGGGTGCTGACCAGGAAGCGCACCCACGCACCCTCGTCCTGGGCGGCCTCCCGCATGGCGTGCACCACCTCGGGCTCGACCTCGCGCGGGTCGAACGGCCCGCGTTGCATGTGCCGGGAGCGGGCAGCGTGCTCGAGCACGACCTCCTCGGGCGTGGGCGCCGACCCCGGGTGCGCGGTGATCCGGACCACCAGCGAGCCGTCGCCGCTGGTCGAGATCTCGACAGCCGGGTCGAACCCCTGCAGGCGCAGCCCGAGCCGCGCCAGGTGCAGGGCTGCCCCGCAGCTGATGGTCTGCTGCCGCGCATCCGGGTCGAGCACCGGCAGGCGGCGGGTGTCGTCCCGACGCATGGTCAGCGAGTCGCCCTCGGCGGTGAAGCTCCAGGGCTGGGTGTTGTGCACCGACGGCGCGTGCCGGGCGAGCTCGACGACCGCGGCGAGGTCGGGGTGGGCGCTCGTGGTCATCCCTGTATTAGACCCCCCGCCGGTCCGCCCGGAGCAGATGCGCGCAGCTGGCGCGGTGGCCGCGGTCGACCAGCAGGCCGAGCGCTGCACCGACGCACGCCGCGGCGAGGGTGGCGGCGATGGTGCGGTACTTCTGCTCGACGCGGTACCACTGGACCCCGTCGGGCCCGATCACATAGACCCCGAGCGGCCGGTCCCCCGACAGCACCGGAAGCACCGTCCTGCCCTCGAGGTGCACGGCCCGTGCCGTGCCCTCCGCAAGCCGGCGGGCGTGCGTCAAGTCGTGGACCGTCATCGCTTCCACCTCCGCCCCCGATGCTCGGGCGACACGGCGTGCCGGGCCCGAGGCTTTGGGCCCCGCACCGCCGGGACCTTCGGTCCTGCCGGGAGTCGACGCCGCACGGCAGGCTGCAAGCAGTCGGGGTCCCCCAGGGAGGTGAACGATGCGCGGTGCCGTGCGCAAGACGCTGATCGACGAGGAGACGGCCGTCGCGCTCCTCGAGGCCTCGACCGCTGCGCCGTCCATCCACAACAGCCAGCCGTGGCAGTTCGACGTAGGCCCGCGCAGCATCGACCTCTACGCGGACGTGGCGCGCCAGCTGCGCGTGGCCGATGCCTCCGGGCGGTCCCTGCTGATCAGCTGCGGCGCGGCGCTGTTCAACTTCCGGGTCGCCGCCGACCACCTGGGCTTCCACCCCCGGGTGCGCCTGCTCCCCACTCCGACCGACCTGACCCACGTGGCCCGGGTCGAGGTCGACCACCGGCACGACCGGCCGGGTCTGCTGGACGAGCTCTACCCCGCGGTGTGGAGCCGGCGCACCAACCGGTACCCCTTCTGGGACCG
>DASVBQ010000270.1:0-2175 GCA_036375795.1 Actinomycetes bacterium | reverse complement strand
AGCGGCATCAGCCGCTTCCCCTCGCCGCCGGCGAGCACGATCGACAGAATCCGGTCCGGCATGGTGCGCACGCTACCCCGAGCACGCCAGAATCACGCCCATGCGCGTCGACCTGCTCACCCGTGAGTACCCGCCCGAGGTCTACGGAGGGGCCGGCGTCCACATCGAGTACCTCGCCCGGGAGCTGCGCCGCCTCGTCGACGTGCGGGTGCACTGCATGGGCGCGCCGCGCGACGAGGAGGGCGTCACCGCATACGACGTGCCCTCGGGTCTCACCGGCGCGAACGCGGCGCTGCGCACCCTGGGCACGGACCTGTCCATGGCCGCCGGCTGCGACGGCGCCGACCTCCTGCACTCCCACACGTGGTACGCCAACCTCGCCGGCCACGTCGCCAAGCTGCTCTACGGGGTGCCGCACGTGATGAGCGCCCACAGCCTCGAACCCCTGCGGCCATGGAAGGCCGAACAGCTCGGCGGTGGCTACGCCTTGTCGTCGTGGGCGGAACGGACCGCGGTCGAGGCGGCCGACGCGGTCATCGCGGTGTCGGCGGGCATGCGCGACGACGTCCTGCGCTGCTACCCCGCGGTGGACCACGACCGGGTGCACGTGGTGCACAACGGCATCGACACCCACGAGTACCAGCCGGACACCGGCACCGACGTCCTCTCGCGGCACGGCATCGACCCGGACCGTCCCTCGGTCGTCTTCGTCGGCCGGATCACAAGGCAGAAGGGCCTGCCGCACCTGCTGCGGGCGGCCCTGTCCCTCGACCCGGCCGTGCAGCTCGTGCTGTGCGCAGGCTCCCCGGACACCGACGAGATCCTCGCCGAGGTGACGGTCCTGGTCGACGAGCTGCGCGGTGACCGGGACGGCGTGGTGTGGATCCAGCAGATGCTGCCGAAGCCCGACGTCATCCAGGTGCTCAGCCACGCGACCGTGTTCGCCTGCCCGTCCGTCTACGAGCCGATGGGCATCGTGAACCTCGAGGCGATGGCCTGCGAGGTGCCGGTCGTCGCGACGGCGACGGGCGGCATCCCGGAGGTGGTCGCCGACGGGGAGACGGGACTCCTCGTGCCGGTGGAGCAGGCCGCGGACGGCAGCGGCACGCCACTGGACCCGGCGGCCTTCGAGTCCGCCCTCGCGGCACGCCTGACCGAGCTGCTGGAGGACCCGCCGCGGGCCCACCAGATGGGTGTCGCCGGCCGACGGCGGGCCGTCGAGCACTTCTCCTGGGCGGCGATCGCCACCCGGACCCTGGACCTCTACCGCACCCTGCTCTGACCCACGCCGGTCGCGACTCAGGTCAACTGGGGCTGCAGGCAGCCTCGACGGCACGTCGGGCGGCGTCGTCGAGGTCGCGCAGAACGGCCGCGCGCGCCTGGGCCTCTCCGGCGGTGACGGCAGCGCCGTCGCTGCCGCGCGCGAGGGCGACGATCGTCGCGACCCGCAGCGCCTGCTCCAGCACGTGGTGCGCCGACGCCGGGACCGATGGCGGGAGGGCGCTGCGGCGGGTGCGCCCGCCGAGCACCTCCGCGGCGGCGGGGTCCCAGCGCGCGAGGTCGAGCCGGGACAGCAGCTCGACCGCCTCCCGCATGACCTGGCCGAGGAGACGTTCGGCGTCCCGAAGGCTCATGGCCGTGCGAGGGTCGGGCTCGACCCGGTGAGCGGCCCAGGCCGCCCGGCCGTCGGGCACCAACCCGATCCGGGCCGACCCCACGGCGACCACCGCGGCGCCGCGGTCCACGGCCAGCTCGTTGAAGGACGGCGGGCCGGGCAGCCCTGCCACGTCCCCGGGTCGGGGCAGGACCAGCCGGAGTCCGGTCGCCCCGAAGGAACGCAGGCGGCCCAGGGCGTAGGCAAGGTTGACCGGGTCGGTCTCGTCGGGCAGGCCGGACACCCGGTGGCCGGGGTCGTCGGGCCCGGTGACCATCTGCGCGGCCTCGTCGGGACTGGTGTCGCCGCGCAGGGCCGCGGTGCCCCAGGCGGCGAGCCGGCCGGCGGGCGAGAGCTCCTGCACGCCGGTCAGGGTAGGTCGGCCCTCGCTGGATAGGTTGAGCCGCATGTCCGACGTGCTCCAGCTGACCGGCGTGAGCGTGCTGCGCGACGGCGCCACACTGCTCGACGCCGTCGACTGGGAGGTGGACGAGGGGCAGCGCTGGGTCGTCCTCGGACCG
>DASVBQ010000097.1:0-6762 GCA_036375795.1 Actinomycetes bacterium | reverse complement strand
TGGTGCTTGCCGGCCTCGAGCCCCTTGATCGTGCGGGCCACCCGCCAGTGGTTCGCCGCGGCGTAGTTGTTGACGCGCGCCTTCTTCACGCCGTCGACGTAGACGGTTGCCACACCCTGGGTCGGCCCGGTCATCGTGTACCAGGTGACCTTCGTGCCCGTGAACGAGACGGCCACTGCTGCGCCGGCTCGCTGCTCGGTGACGTACGACCGGCCGTAGGCCGAACCCGTCTTCGCCTTCTGCCAGAGGTACCCGGCGCGCAGGCTGGACTCCTGCTCCGAGGTGGAGGCCCGGAAGCCGGCCGAGACCGCAGCCACCGCGGTGCCCGCGACGTCCGTGACGCCCGCCACCGCGAGCGTGTAGCTCTGGCCCGGGACGAGCGCCACCGTCGGCTGGACCGAGACCCTCCGGACTCCGCTCGCCGCGCAGTCGACCGTGGTGCCGGCTGCGTCCGCGCAGGACAGACCCACGGCCAGGCTGCTGGACGAGCCGGCGACCCGCAGCTGGACCGCCGCGGCCGGGACCCCGCGCACCGCGCCGGAGAAGGCGGCAGTGCTGACACCGCGCAGCGCGCTGCTCGTGGTCACCGTGGTGGTGGTCGCGGCGCTGGCCGTCGCCGTCGGTGCCGGCGGGGCCGGCTCGGTCGACGTGGTCGGCGTCGTCGTGCCGGTGCCGGGGTCGGTCGGGCCAGTGCCCGGATCCGGTGTCGGAGTGGGCGTCGGGTCCGGCGTCGGAGTGGGTGTCGGGTCCGGCGTCGGCGCCGCGGTCACCGTCCAGCCGTACGCGGTCTGGCTGGTGTTCCCAGCGGCGTCCCTCGCCACGACCACGACAGTGTGCGCGCCCTCGGCGAGCCCGGTCAGCGTGAGTGGGCTGGCGCACGGCTCGGCGGCCGCACCGTCGACGGCGCAGGTGAAGGTCGCACCCGGCTCCGAGGCGAAGGAGAACACCGCCGTCGTGTCCGTGGTGCTCGCCGCAGGCGTCGTGCTGAACACCGGCGCGGTAGGCGCCGTCGTGTCCAGCGTCCACGTGTGAGTCACCGGGGCACTCCAGTTGCCCGCCGAGTCCTGCGCCCGCACGGCGAACACGTGCAGGCCGTCACCGGTGACGGTGGGCTGCTCCGGGCCGGTGCAGGCGACGTAGGCCGCGCCGTCGAGGGCGCACTCGAACGTGGCCGAGTCGGGATCGGTCTCGACGAAGTCGAACGTCGGGGTGGTGCTGTTGGACGGGCTGAGCGGGCCCTCGGTGAACACCGGCGGGGCCGGAGCCTCGAGATCGATCTCCCAGGTCCGGGTGACGGTGTCGCTCGTGTTGCCGGCGGCGTCCTGGGCCAGCGTCTGGAAGGTGTGACTACCGGCCGCCAACCCGCTGTACGCCACGGGGGAGGTGCAGGGCGCCCAGGCGCCGCTGTCCAGCCTGCACTGCAGCGATCCGGAGCTGTCGATGTCGCCGAGCTGGAACTCCGCGCTGGTCTGGTTGGTGCGGTCGGCCGGCCCGGTGACGATCGTCGGCTTGGCAGGCGAGGTCACATCGACCACCCACACGGCGGTGCCCGGGTTGCCGACGTTGCCGGCTCCGTCGGTGCCCGTGACAGTCAGCGAGTGGGGGCCCTCCGGCAGGGGCCCGGGGACGACGTAGGGGGACGTGCAGCCGGCGGGCGTCGCTCCGTCGAGGGAGCAGGTGAAGGAGACCGCGTCGGGCTCCGTGAACGGGATGCTGAACGACACCTCGTTGGTCGGGGAGGTGGGCGCGGTGATGACCACGCTGCCCGGCGCCGTCACGTCGACGACCCAGGAGACCGAGGACGAACCGCCGGTGAAGCCGTACACGTCACGGGCGGTCACGACGACGGTGTGCGGCCCCTCGCCCAGCGGCCCGGGAACGCCCAACGGGCTGATGCACGGGCTGGGGGCGGCACCGTCGAGCGAGCAGACGTGCGACGCAGCGGTCGGGTCGGCGTTGGTGAAGCTGATGCTCGCCGAGTTCTCCTTGGTCGGCGAGGCCACCGGGGCGATCGCCGGCGCACCCGGCGGGGTCGCGGCGACCCGCCAGCCGTAGCTGGTGCCGCCCGGCCGGAAGCCCGGGGCCTTGGAGCGCACCGAGAAGCTGTGCGCGCCGTCGCTGAGCCCGCTGTACGTCATCGGGCTCGTGCAGGCCACCGCGGCGGCGCCGTCCAGAGAGCACGTGAAGGTGGCGCTATCGACACCGGTCCACTCGAAGGTGGCCGTGCGCAGCGGGCTCGGGTTTGCCGGCTTGGCCGACAGGACGACCGCCGCCTTCGGCTTCGGGGCAGCGAGAGCGGGCGCCGCTCCCAGGGCGGTGACGGACACGGCGGCTGCCGCGAAGGCGGCGGCGAGCCGCAGTGGTCGAGCGAGTTGCATCGAACGTTCCCCTCGTGATGACCAGGGCGTGGGGTGTGCCACGCAGCACGCGGCGGAGGGAGCCACCCGGAGGAGTTCGGTCGGATCCGGTAGACCTGTAGCCGCTCGAGAGTGGGAAGGTAAAGAATCATCAAAACGGCGTCATCCGATCGGCTGATCAAGGCGCCGGTTTGCCCCGATCCGGCCCAGGCTGGGCTGAGATGGCCCGAGGAGGTGACGGATGCGCGGTTCTGTCGAGGTGGTCGTCGGGCTCGACAACGGCGGCACCAGCAACAACGCGACCGTCCTCGACACCGAGGGCCGGTTCCTCGTCGACCGGTTGGTCGAGGTGCCCAGCCGCGTCACCGAGGGCCCCGACGTCGCCGTCCCCGCGCTGGTCGAGGTCTTCGACGCGGTCCTGGCGGTCGCGGGGGTCGCGCGCGAGTCGGTGGTCGCGGTCGGCCTGGACACGCCCGGCCCGGCCAGCGCCGACGGGGTCATCTCGTCACTGGGCTCGACCAACTTCCGGCACGATGCCTGGCGCCACTTCGACGTCCGTGGCGCGCTCGAGGTGGCGCTCGGCCTCCCGGTCGTCTACAACAACGACGGCAACGCGGCCGCGCTGTACGCGCACCACGAGCACTTCGGGGACCTGTCCGGCGTCACGTCCTCGGTGTCGGCCATCGTCGGGACCGGTCTGGGCGGCGGCGTCGTCGAGCACGGTGCGGTGGTGAAGGGCGCCTCGGGGATGGCCGGGGAGCTCGGGCACATCCCGATCGCGATGGACGGGCTGCTCGCGCCGGGCCAGCCCCTGCCCGAGTGCAACTGCGGCGCGTCCGGCGATGTCGAGAGCGTGGCGTCGTTGATGGGCATCACCAAGAACCTGCTGCCCTACTGGCTGACCCAGTTCGACGGTCATCCCCTGGCCGCGCTCGACAGCGCATCGGCAGCACGGCTGGTCCGTTCGTACGGCGAGAAGGGCGACCCGCTCGCGCGTCGCATCTTCGAGCAGCAGGCGATGGCGCTGGGCCGGCTGTTCACCATCGCGGCCAACTTCACCGACCCGGCGGCCTACTTCGTCGGCGGCGGGGTGGTGGAGTCGGCCCCGCACTTCCGGGAGTGGTTCCTCGCGACGGTGCGCGAGCACACCGCACTTCGGGCAGAGCAGGCGCGGACCGTCACGTTCGCCGTGGTGCCGGACCTGGACATGGCCGGGGCCCGAGGGTCCGCGTTGGCCGCGCTGTACCGGTTCCTCGCCGGGGGCTAGCGTCCCGGCCTGCGGTGGATGCTGACCGCGTACCCGCCGCCTTCGTACGCCTCGCCGTCCCACGTCGCGTACCGCCGCAGCAGCGACAGCCCGCCGGCGGCGCACCAGCTGTCGTAGTCGTCCAGGTCGAGCAGCCCGGCGCCAGGTGGCAGGTGGTCGGGGTCGAGACCGAAGCCGGCGACCAGCAGCCCGCGGTCGGACAGGTGGGCAGCGAGCCGCCGGACGACCTCCGGCTCGCTCCCCGCGGCGACGAGCGGCACCACGTTCCCCGCCGCGACGACCAGGTCGAAGCTCTCGTCCAGGGCGAGCTCGGTGAGGTCCGCCTCGACCCAGCGCAGGTGCGGGGCGCGCCGGCGCGCGACGTCGAGCATCGACCGGTCGACGTCCACGCCGACGCACTCATGACCCCGTTCGGCGAGCCTGATGGCTACCCGGCCGGTACCGCAGCCGGCGTCCAGGACCCGGCCGCCGAGCGGGAGCAGCGACTCGCACAGCGTCGCCTCGCCGTGCACGTCCGCGCCGCGCGCGGCCAGGCGCTCGAAGCGGGCCGCGTAGCCCTCTCCGTCCGCGCCGCTCCACCTGGTCACCGTCCGATGGTGCCAGGACGAGAATGAGGCCGTGGACCTCATCCCCGCGACGGCGCTGCGGGCCGCGTTCGCGCGCCGCCTCTCGGACATGTACGGCGGCGAGGTGCCGCTCTACACGACGCTCGTCGAGGTGGCCCACGAGGTCAACCAGGAGGTGCTCGCTTCGCACGGAGCGGAGGCCGAGCGACTCGGCAGCATCGAGCGCGTCACCGCGGAACGGCACGGTGCCATCCGCGTGGGCACGGCCGAGGAGCTGCGCCAGGTGGGCCAGGTGTTCGCGGCCATGGGCATGCACCCGGTCGGCTTCTACGACCTGCGCGATGCGGGGGCGGCCGCCGTGCCGGTCGTCTCGACGGCCTTCCGCCCCGTGGACGCGGCCGAGCTGGCGGCGAACCCGTTCCGGGTGTTCACGTCGGTGCTGGCCACCGACGACCGGCGCTTCTTCTCCGCGGAGCTGCAGCGTGACGTCGAGGCGTTCCTGGCCCGCCGCGAGCTCTTCCCGGCCGAGCTCCTGACGCTCGCCGCTCGCGGTGAGCGTGACGGCGGCCTGACCGAGCCGGACGCCGCGAGGTTCCTCGACCTCGCCACCGGCGCGTTCGCGCTGTCCCCGGAGCCGATCGACCGGGCGTGGTACGAGCGGCTGGAGCGGGTGTCCGGAGTGGCGGCGGACATCGGCGGGGTCACGACGACGCACGTGAACCACCTCACGCCTCGCGTGCTCGACATCGACCTGCTCTACGACCGCATGACGCGGCGCGGGGTGGAGATGATCGACGAGATCCAGGGCCCGCCCCGCGTGGACGGCCCGGCCGTGCTGCTGCGCCAGACCTCGTTCCGGGCGCTCGCCGAGCCGCGGACCTTCCGAGAGGCGGACGGCAGCGTCGGACCCGGCACGCTGCGGGTGCGCTTCGGCGAGGTGGAGGCCCGGGGCGTCGCCCTGACCCCGGCCGGTCGGGACCGCTACGACGCGACCGGCGTCGACGACCTGCCGCGCACCGAGCGCGACCTGGCCGTGGCGGACCTGGCCTACTACACGGCGCACGTCGTCGAGGACCGGCCGGCCGACGGTCAGGTGCCGGTCGCAGACCTCGCCGCGCTGGCCGACGGGGGCTGGGTGCTCCTGGCGCCCATCGTGTACGAGGACTTCCTGCCCCGGTCAGCCGCCGGGATCTTCCGGTCCAACCTGTCCCGGGACGACACCAGCGACCGGACGCAGGACGCCGCGCACCGCGACGCCGGGTGGCTCGCGCAGGCCCTGGATCGTCCGGTCCACGACCTGTTCGAGCTGTATGCGGCGCAGCGGGACGATGCCTGGCAGCGGGCGCTGCGTACGCTCGGGGTCGTGAACGGAGCGCTGTCATGACCACCCTGCCGAGCACCCCCGAGCTGCGCGAGCTGGCGCGCGCCGGCCTGGCGCGGTGCGGTGTCGACGCCGCGCTGCTGTCGGGAACGCAGATGTCACGAACCCCCGTCACGGGAGGAAACCTGCTGCCCGTGGGCTGGGCCAGCCAGGCCGACGCGGACCGTGCCGTCGAGGTCGCCCAGGAGGCGTTCGCCGCGTGGCGGACGACCCCGGCGCCGATCCGTGGCGCCCTGGTGAAGAGGCTCGGCGAGCTGCTCGCGGAGCACAAGGAGCCGCTGGCGGACCTGGTCACCCTCGAGGTCGGCAAGATTCGCTCCGAGGCCCGCGGCGAGGTCCAGGAGATGATCGACATCTGCGACTTCGCGGTGGGGCTGTCCCGCCAGCTGTACGGGCAGACGATGCCGTCCGAGCGACCCGGCCACCGCCTGATGGAGACGTGGCACCCCCTCGGTGTCGTCGCCGTGGTGACCGCGTTCAACTTCCCGGTCGCCGTGTGGTCGTGGAACGCCGCCATCGCCCTCGTGTGCGGAGACGTGGTCGTGTGGAAGCCGTCCGAGCTCACCCCGTTGACGGCGCTGGCCTGTGCGGCCCTGCTCGACCGGGCAGCCGCCGACGTCGGGGCGCCCAAGGGGGTCAACCAGGTGCTGCTCGGTGACTCGGCGGTCGCCGGCCGCCTCGTCGACAACCCCGCGGTCCCGCTCGTCAGCGCCACCGGCTCGGTGCGGATGGGCCGCGCGGTCGCCTCCCGGGTCGCTGCCCGGCTCGGCCAGTCCTTGCTCGAGCTCGGCGGTAACAACGCGGCGATCGTCGCACCATCCGCCGACCTCGACCTGGCCACCCGGGGCATCGTCTTCGCCGCGGCCGGCACCGCCGGGCAGCGCTGCACCTCGCTGCGGAGGCTGATCGTGCACGAGCGCGTTGTCGACGAGCTGCTGGACCGGGTGGTAGGTGCCTACCGACGGCTGCCGATCGGCAACCCGCTCGAGCAGTCGACGCTGGTGGGCCCGCTCGTCCACGACCGCGCGTACGCCGCCATGGAGGACGCGCTCGCCGAGGTCCGGGCCGATGGTGGCGACGTGCTGGTCGGTGGCGGGCGCCGGCTCGCGGCCGAGGCACCGAACGCCTACTACGTCGAGCCCGCGGTGACCCGTGTCCCGGGCCAGACGGACGTGGTGCGCCGCGAGACGT
>DASVBQ010000263.1:0-2622 GCA_036375795.1 Actinomycetes bacterium | reverse complement strand
ACCCACCATCACCACCTTCCGCTCGTCGAAGGCGATCAGTGCCTCGCGGTAGCGGTCGAGGGCGACCTGCCCGGCCACGAAGACCCGGTCGTAGGCCTTGACCTGGTTGCTGAAGCTGGAGAGCTTGTCGCTCTCGCCGTGGTTGACATGGACGTGCAGCATCCGCGGGTTGTTCAGCGACTGGAAGTTGCGGTTGCCGTTGTTGACGTAGATGCCGAGCTTGAAGTCGCTGAGGTCGTACAGCGTCATCAGGTCGAGGGGTGCGGTCCTGCAGGTACTTGAGGGTGCGGATGTCGCGCAGGACCACGACGACGCGGTGCTCCTCGGCGAGCTGCTCCAGCACCGGCAGCCACTGGTCGAGCTGGTAGACCCGGTCCGGGCTCTCCGCGAAGTACGCGACGACCTCCGCGTCGACCGGCACGCGGGCCGCCGCCATCTGCGGCGGGAGCGAGTCGGGCGCCAGCCGGAGGGCCAGTGCCGCGCGGGCCTTGCTGACCCTCCACCGGACCGCACGGCCGAGTCGACGTCGAGTCGCCATCGTGACGCTGACCTCGGGGGTGGCGGGCACGGTGCGTCCTCCTGGCGGACGGTCGATTTTCGGTGGGCGTGCCACGGGACGATACCGTCCGGTGGACGAATGCCGAGGTGAGGGAGCAGGACCCATGATCGGGATGGTGCTGGCGGCTGGGGCCGGGCGGCGGCTGCGGCCGTACACCGACACGCTGCCGAAGGCGCTGGTGCCGGTCGACGGCGACACGACCATCCTCGACATCGGCCTGCGCAACCTCGCGGCCGTGGGGCTGACCGACGTCACCGTGGTGGTGGGCTACCGCGCGGAGGCAGTCGAGTCCCGTCAGGCGGACCTCGAGGAGCGGCACGGGGTCCGGCTCACGCTGGTGCACAACGACAAGGCCGAGGAGTGGAACAACTGCTACTCGTTGTGGCTGGCCCGCGACCACTTCAAGCGGGGCGCACTGCTCGTCAACGGTGACACGGTCCACCCGGTCGACGTGGAGCGGAAGCTGCTGGCGGCCGCGGAGCAGCCCGGCTCGGTCGGCGTGCTGCTCGCCCTGGACGAGAACAAGGTCCTCGACGAGGAGGAGATGAAGGTCACCCTCGACGAGCGCGGGCTGATGCGGCGCATCACCAAGGTGATGTCGCCCTCGGAGGCCAACGGGGAGTACATCGGGGCCACGCTGATCAAGCCGGAGGCCGCCGATGCGCTCGCCGACGCGTTGGAAGCGACCTGGCGCCGCGACCCCGATCTCTACTACGAGGACGGGTACCAGACCCTGGTGGACACCGGTGGCTCGGTCGGCGTGGCGCCGATCGGCGCGCTGCCATGGGTCGAGGTCGACAACCACGCCGACCTGGCCCGCGCGCGGGAGATCGCGTGCCACTACTAGCCCGGATGCTGCTCAGCCCGCTGTTCATCGACATCCGGGCCGGGGCGGTGTCAGGCCTGGGCGAGCTGCTGTCGGACCGGCGGATCTCGGCCGAGGGCCATGTCGCCGTGGCGGTCGGGCCGGGGCAGGGGGAGAGCGTCGTCGAGGCGATCCGCCCCGCGCTGGCCAACGCGGACATCTTCACGGTGCACGGCGGCAGCCTCGAGTCGGCCGGTGAGCTGCAGGCGGAGCTGCGCGGCAAGAACTACGACGCCCTGGTCGGCATCGGCGGTGGGCGCACGCTCGACGTCGCGAAGTACGCCGCCACCCGGCTGGCCCTGCCGATGGTCGCCGTGGCCACCAACCTCGCCCACGACGGCATCGCCTCGCCGGTGAGCTCGCTGCAGCACGAGGGCGGCAAGGGCTCGTTCGGCGTCGGACTTCCGATGGCAGTGGTCGTCGACCTGGACTTCGTGCGTGCCTCGCCTCCCCGGATGGTGCTCTCCGGGATCGGGGACCTCATCAGCGACCTGACCGCGATCGAGGACTGGTGGCTCGCGCATCGGGAGCGAGGTGAGACGGTCGACGGTCTGGCGGTGACCTTCGCTCGCACCGCGGCGGAGGCGGTGATCCACCGGACAGACAGCATCGAGTCCGAGGAGTTCCTCACCTCCCTCGCCGAGGGCCTGGTCCTGTCCGGCATGGCCATGGCTGCGGCGGGGTCCAGCCGGCCGAGCAGCGGCGCGGACCACGAGATCATGCACGCCATCGACGCGCTGTTCCCCGGCACGGCCAACCATGGCGAGCTGGCCGGGGTCGGCGCCCTGTTCTCCGCCTTCCTCCGCGAGAACGCACGCCTCGCCGAGATGCTCGACACCTGCCTGCTCCGGCACGAGCTGCCGCGGGTGCCGGCCGACCTCGGGCTGTCCGCCGAGCAGTTCGCCGAGGCGGTCGTGCTCGCTCCCACGACCCGACCGGACCGCTACACGATCCTCGAGCACCTCGACCTGGACAAGGACGCGGTGCGCGACCGCGTCGAGGCCTACGTCGCGACGTACGGGGCCTGACGCCTCGCGCAGGTCGCCCCGCTGCTCCCGCGGTCGATCCGGCCCGGAGGTGCGGTGATAGCGTGCGTCGGTCCGTGGGTGAGCGCCTGGTGGGAGAGCAGTGGCTACACAGGTCGAGTCATCGACTCGGCTGAGCACCCTCTGGGGCAACCGTCGGGTCCTGCAGCTCC
>DASVBQ010000260.1:0-2328 GCA_036375795.1 Actinomycetes bacterium | reverse complement strand
GACCTGCTCGGCGGTGGCTGGCCGAGCGCTCTCGGTTGGGTGATGGCAGCACTTGCCATCCCCGCCGTCGTGCTCGTGGACGCCGCACAGAAGCAGTGGCGGGCGCGCGGCCGTCGGAGGCAGTCGCCGCACCCGATGGAGATCACGCCCGCAACAGCTGCGCACTGAGCCACGATGGAGCATGCCGTGGCACCGGGAGCTGCGCCGGCCGGACCCGTCCGACTGGGCTGTTGCCGCGGCCGTGACGTTGCTGCACGTCGTGGGCCCGCGCACCGGTCAGGACACCTCGGCGGACCAGGCCGGCTGGGCCGGCGTCGTGGCGCTGCTGGCCGCGGTGGTCCAGGGCGTCCCGCTGGCCTGGCGCCGGCAGCGCCCGGTCGCCGTTGCGGTGGTCGTGCTCGCCGGCTACGCGGTGACTGCCGCCGTGGTGGGCCTGGTGCCACCCGTCGCGGCATGGGTGGCGACGTGGTCGGTGGCCACGGGCGTCCGGGACCGGAACCGGGCGACGTACGCCACGAGCGCGACCGCCACGGTCACCGTCGCTCTCGTCCTCGTCGCGGAGGTCTCGCGGGCCGGCGCGGGCGCGTCAGCGCTGCTGGCCGGCGCCACCGTGGTGGTGTCGCTGTTCGGCCTGCTCGTGCGTGCTGAGCGGGGACGCATCGCCGCCGTCCAGGACGCGGCCACCACCGCGGAGCGGCTGCGGATCGCCCGTGACCTCCACGACTTGGTGGGGCACGGCCTGAGCGCCGTGGCCGTGCAGTCGAGCACGGCGCGGATGGCGCTCGACGCCGGGGACGAGTCCACAGCCCGCAGCGCACTGTCGGCCGTCGAGCACAGCAGCCGCACCGCGATGCGCGAGATGCGTCACCTGCTCGGCGTGCTCCAGGACGCGCCGACGCCCGGGTCCAGCGACAACCTTCCTGCCCCCGGTCTGGTCGACGTCGCGCAGCTCGTCGACAACATGCGACGGGGCGGGGTCAGCGTGACGCTGATCGACGAGGTGGACCCTGAGACGGTCGAGCCCGCGGTCCAGCTCGTGGCGTACCGGGTGGTGCAGGAGTCGCTCACCAACGCCGTGAAGCACGCGCCCGGCGCCCTCGCCGAGGTCCGGATCTCCCCCTCCGGAGACGGTCTGACGGTCGCCGTCGAGACGAGCGGCGGCCTGGCCCGTCAGGATGACGTGGCCGTGGGCGGGACGGGCCTGGACGGCATCCGCGCCCGGGTGTCGGCGGCCGGCGGCCGGACCCGGATCGGCCCCACGCCGCACGGTTGGCTGGTGGAGGCCACGCTGCCGCCCACGACCGAGGAGGCGCCGTGACGATCCGGGTCGGCGTGTGCGACGACCAGGCGCTGGTCCGGGACGGACTGCGGGTGCAGCTCGGGCTGGCCCGGGGCATCGTCGTCGTGGGCGAGGCGTCGGACGGCGAGCAGGCAGTTGCGCTCGCCCGCCGCGAGCGGCCCGACGTGATGGTGATGGACATCCGGATGCCGGTCCTCGACGGGATCGAGGCGACCCGCCGCATCACGGGGGACCCCGCCACGGAGGGCGTCCGGGTCCTCGTGCTCACCACGTTCGACCTCGACGAGCACGTCTACGCCGCCCTCGCCGCCGGCGCCAGCGGTTTCCTGCTCAAGGACGCCACGCCGGAGGAGATCGCGCACGCTGTCCGGGTGGTGGCCGCCGGCGAGGCGCTGTTGGCACCTCGCGTCACGTCCCGGCTGGTGCGAGAGTTCGCGAGCCGGCCCACCGGCGGGCGACCGCGCGCGGATCTCGTCGCCGCTCTGACGGAGCGCGAGACCGAGGTACTCGTCCTGGTCGCCCGCGGGTTGTCCAACGCGGAGATCTCCGCGCGGCTCGTCGTCACGCACGCGACCGCCAAAACGCACGTCAGCCGCATCCTCACCAAGCTGGGGATGCGGGACCGGGCACAGCTCGTGGTGGCGGCGTACGAGGCCGGGCTCGTCACGCCGGGCGGGCCGTGACAGTGCCGACCGCGTACATCTCGCGCCGTACGCCGTCGGCCCGCAGCGGTACGCCCCAGTGCGCTCCGGCGGCCGACGCGAGCGCGACGGCCAGTTCCTAGCGTCGAGAGCGAGCCGCGAGGGCCGCGGCAGCACGACGTGGGAGCAGCAATGTCACTCATCGAGATCCGCGGGCTGACCAAGCACTACGGTGCGGTCACCGCCGTGCACGACCTCACGTTCACCCCGGCGCCCGGCCGGGTGACCGGCTTCGTCGGGGCGAACGGCGCCGGGAAGTCGACGACCATGCGGATGCTGCTCGGGCTCACCCGTCCGAGCGGCGGCAGCGCCACCATCGACGGCAAG
>DASVBQ010000096.1:0-9717 GCA_036375795.1 Actinomycetes bacterium | reverse complement strand
TCGTGCTGCCGCCCTCGCTCGAGCCGTCACTTCCCGGCACACCGGCCGGACCGCCAGGACCGCCCGGACCGCCGTGGCCTGGGCCGCCACTCTCCTCGGTGCCGGAGACCGAGAAGTCCTTGCCGACCTCGACGGTCACCGGCTCGCCGTCGGCGGTCATGAGGTGCGCCTCGTCGACCCCGTCCGAGTCCGACTCGATCCGGACCACGGTCGCACCGGGGTACTCCTCGAGCGCCGCCGCCTCGACCTTGTCCGCCGTGCTGCCGGTGAGCAGCTCCTCGTCGCTGCGCTGCGGCCGGGACTGGTCGCGGGTGCCGCCGGGCTGGGCCGGGGCGGTCGTGCCGTTGCTGCCGGTGCCCTCGGAGGTCGTCGACCCCGAGTCGTCCGCGCTCGCCGACAGCGAGCCGGCCAGCAGTCCGCCCGCGAGCAGGCCGGCCGCCCCGAACGCCCCGGCGCGGGCCCACGCCCGCTTCCCGTCCTTCGGTGGCGTGGCCCCGGTCTCGGTAGTGCTGTCCATGTCGTGCTCCTCCCTGAGCCGGCCACCGTCGGGCCGGTCAGGGGAGAACCTCGCCCGGCGACCTGGGCTGGACCCTGGCGGAGCCTGGCGATCTGCTGGGAGAGCTACCAGTTGTACTTCGGCGGCTCCGGCGAGCACGCCTTGACCGCCTTGCGGCGCATCTTCTGGCGTACGTCCGTCCAGGCCGGCTTGTCGGCGAGGCTGCGGCGCTCGGCCGGGTCGGACCGGTAGTCGTAGAGCTCGCGCTCGCCGGTGGCCCACCGGACGAACATCCGGTGCTTCGTCCGCCAGCCGCAGTACGCCGGCCGGTCGTTGTAGCCGTTCATCGCCTCGAGGACGAACCCCTTGCGCTCTGCGGTGCCGAACATGTTGAGACCGTCGGTGCTCATCGACGCCCCGGCGGCTGCAGCCACCGTCCGCGCGACGTCCACGTTGAGCACGATGCGGTCGTCGGTCACGCCGGTGGGAATGTGGCCGTCCCACCGGGCGACCATCGGGATGTACGTGGCGTCCTTGTACGGCGCGTCCTTGCCGATGATGCGGTGCTCGCCCCAGAAGTAGCCGTTGTCGGACATGAACAGGTAGAGCGTGTCCCGCTCGCGCCCGGTGTCGCGCAGCGCGTCGTGGATCGCGCCGACCGCCTCGTCGACTGACAGCAGCGACTCGTGCTGCCCCAGCCGCATCTGGTCGACCTCCGCCTTGGTGAAGTGGCGGCGGGCACGCATCCATCGCGGCATGGTCCTCAGCTTCTGGTGGAGCGTGGGCGCCGTGTAGTCCGGAAGCAGCCCGGCCATGGATCCGGCGTGCCGCGGGGCGGGCTTGTACGGCGCGTGTGGGCCGTACGGCGCGAAGAGGAGGAACAACGGCTGCCCGGCCGGCGCGGTCCGGATGAACTCCGTCGCCTTCGCAGCAAACACGTCGGTCGAGTAGTCCTCCGGCGCCTCGCCGTGGTGCGTGCCGTCGTTGAGCCGGTACTTGTAGTACCGGCCGTGGTCGGCCATGAAGGTGGAGAAGGTGTCCCAGCCCGGCGGGACGTAGCCCGGTTCGGAGAACTTGCCGAAGTAGTTGAGGTACTTCCCGATCAGCGCCGTGCGGTAGCCGGCCCGCCGCAGAGCGACGCCCATCGTCCGCTTCTCCATGCCCATCCGGTGGAAGCGCGGCCATCCGCCCCACCGTGCGCCACCGACGTCGCCGTTGCCGAACACCCGCATGGAGTGCGCGTACAGCCCGGTGAGGATCGTCGCGCGCGACGGGCAGCACAGGGACGTGGGGACCATCGCCTGCGTGTAGCGGGTGCCCTGGTCGACGAGGAGCCGCTGCACCTGGGGCATGTACTGCATGGAGTCGCGTCGCTGGTCGTCGGTGAGGATGATCACGATGTTCGGCCGGCCGTCCGGCAGCGCGACGGGCGGCGGGGGCACCGGTGGCTGCGGGTCGGTGGGCGCGGCGACTCCCGGCTGGCTGCCGAGCGACAGGGACACGAGCACCGCCGCGGTGGCAGCGGCGATCGCCGCGCGCCCGACATGAGGACGGCGGATGGTGCGCACGCGCATGGAGCTCCCCGAGAGATCGTCAGGACGGCGGCAACCGTACGACGTGAGTCGTGAACGAACCGGTCCGACTTGGCCGCCTTTGCGAGACCGTGACCGGGGCCGGCCGAGCTACCAGTTGAAGCCGGGTGGCTCCGGGACGCAGGCCTTGCGCGCCTTGCGCTGGAGGCGGTCCTTGACCTTGCTGAGCGACGGGTCGCTCGCGAGGTTGTGCCGCTCTCCGGGGTCGGTCCGGTAGTCGTAGAGCTCGTTGCCGCCGCTCGCGTACCGCACGTACATCCACCGCTTCGTGCGCCAGCCGCAGTACGCAGGCCGTTTTCGGTAGCCGGTCATCGCCTCGAGGACGAAACCCTTGCGCTTCCGCTTGCCGAGCAGGTCCAGCCCGTCGGTCGACATGGGCGCCCCGGCGGCTCGGGCGATCGTGCCGGCGACGTCGACGTTGAGGGCCAGGCGCCGGTCCACGACACCGGCAGGGACCCGGCCGTCCCAGCGGATGACGAGGGGGATGCGCGTCGCGGGGGCGTAGGGCACGTCCTTGCCCACCAGCCCGTGCTCGCCCCACAGGTAGCCGTTGTCGGACATGAACACGAACAGCGTGTCGCGGTCCCGCCCGGTGCGGTCCAGGGTGCGCAGCAGTGAGGCCACCGCCTCGTCGACCGAGAGCAAGGTCTCCTCCTGCCCCCGGCGCACCCCGTCGGCCGTCGCGAGGTCATGGGCCTGTCGGCGTACGACCCAGCGTGGCTCGGGGTTCTGTGCCACCCGGCCGACGCCGGCTTCCGGCAGCACGGCGACCGGCGTGTCCGGCAGCCGGTCGGCGGCACCCGCGTGCCGTGGCGCGGGGACGTAGGGGCTGTGCGGGCCGTACGGCGCGAAGAGGACGAACACCGGCTGCTTCTCCGGCGTCTGGCGGACGAAGTCCCCGGCCCGGTCGGCCAGCACGTCGGTCGAGTAGTCCTCGGGTCGGTTGCCGTGCCATGTCCCGTCGGTGAGGCGGTAGCTGAAGTAGGCACCGCGGGAGTGCTTGAACGCGGTGAACGTGTCCCAGCCGGGCGGCGTGAAGCCATCCGGGCTGAGCCGGCTGAAGTCGTTGAGGTACTTGCCGAAGAACCCGGTCCGGTAGCCCCGCCGGTGCAGCGCGGTCGCGAGCGTGCGGTATTCCATCCCCCGGCGGTGGAACTGGGCCCAGCCGCCGAAGGTCGGGCCGCCGACGTCACCGTTGCCGAAGACCCGGGTGTGGTGGCTGTAGAGCCCGGTGAGGATGCTGGCGCGGGACGGACAGCACAGCGCGGTCGGCACCATCCCGTTGCTGAACCGGGTCCCGCGCTGAACCAGCAGGCGCTGGACCTGCGGCATCCCGGCGATCGACTCGACCCGTTGGTCGTCGGTCACGACCAGGACGACGTTGGGCCGGTCGCCGTGAGCGGTCACGACCGGACCGGCCGGGACGGCCACCTCACGGGGCGCCAGCAGGCCCGCCAGGAGCACGAGAGCGACAGAGACGGCGAGCAGGATGCGACGGCCCCGTCGGTTGACGGGCCTCAGAGGTACAGCCCCGTCTGGCCGTCCTGCAGCCGCTCGGACGCGACGGCGTGCAGGTCACGCTCCCGCAGCAGGACGTAGTCCCGGCCACGGACCTCCACCTCAGCCTTGTCCTCGGGGTCGAAGAGCACCCGGTCGCCGACCTCCACCGTGCGCACGTTGGCTCCCACGGCGACGACGGTCGCCCATGCCAGCCGCTTGCCCATCTGTGCTGTGGCCGGGATCACGATGCCGGAGGCGGAGCGACGCTCGCCGGGCTCGCCCTTGGCGTCGACGAGGACCCGGTCGTGGAGGAGCCGGATCGGCATCGTCGAGCCCAGCTGGTCGGGCTCTGTCGAGGCCTTTGTCGCGCTCACCCCGAAACGGTATCCGTTACCAGTCGTGGGTGCCCGCCGGTCCCTTGAACGGACCCACCACCCGGCTGGTGATCCACCCGCCGTAGAAGTCGCCCTCCTGCGGACGTACGACCTCGCCGTCCACCAGCACGCGGTCGACCCGACCGGCGTACACCGCGACGTGGTCGCGGAGGGCCTCGTACCCCGCCGACGGCTGGGGATACGTCCAGCCCGCCTTCCGCGCCCGCCTCCCGCCGGCGACCAGGTCGAGGTAGTGCGCGGTCCCCTTGTACTCGCACCACGTGCTGCCCTCCGCCGGCTCGATCACGCCGTCGGGGAAGTCGCGCCGCGGCAGGTAGTAGACCGGCGGGTGGCTCGTCTCCAGCACGCGCAGTGCGTTCCGGGTGTCGGCGACCACCACGCCGCCGAGCTCGACCGTCACGTGCTCGGGCGTGGGCTCGACCCGCGGGGGGCGCGGGTAGTCCCAGACCGACTCCTGTCCCGGCCCCTGCGGGATCCGACGGGCGCTTGGAGGGGTCACCGTCGGGTCAACGCGAGCGACGCCAGGCGAGGAAGCCGGCGGTAGCCGCCACGGCGGCAACGATGATCGCGACCCTGGCTGTCCGCAGCTGACCGTGTTCGTCGAACACCTGGCTCCTGGCGGACTCCACCCCCCTGCGGGCGACGTTGGCCGGCTTGACCCGCTCAGCGATGGCGTCCACGGTCCCGGCCAGGCGGGCACGCGTGCGCTCGATGTCGGCCTCGATCTCGGCCGGCGTGCGTTCGCGCACGCTCTGTGGGGGCCGGGCCTCCAGGCCGCCGGGCGTGGCGGTGTTGCTCGTCATCGCAGGAACCTCCAGGCAGAAGCTTGCCGGTGCTTGCCCATGATCTACCGCCCTATGCCTCTCGGCCACCGAACCGCGCCGGTTAGGTTTGCCGCATGACGACGCTTGCTCCCGGTGACACCGCACCCGACTTCACGCTCCCCGACCCCGACGGCACGCCCGTCAGCCTGTCATCACTGAAGGGCCAGAAGGTCGTCGTCTACTTCTATCCCGCCGCGTCCACGCCTGGCTGCACCACGCAGGCCTGCGACTTCCGCGACAACATCGCCTCTCTGCAGGGCGCCGGCTACCAGGTTCTCGGGATCTCTCCCGACACCCTGGAGAAGCAGCGGCGCTTCCGGGACGAGGAGCACGTCCCGTACCCCCTGCTCTGCGACCCCTCCAAGGAGGTCCTCGAGGCGTACGGCGCGTGGGGCCAGAAGAAGCTGTACGGCAAGACGGTCACCGGAGTGATCCGCTCCACGTTCGTCATCGACGAGCACGGCACCGTCGAAAAGGCGATGTACAACGTCAAGGCCACCGGTCACGTCGCCAAGCTGCGCAAGGACCTCGGCCTCGACTGATGCGCCTGTCCCGCCCGACCGCGTCCCCCACGAGACCTACGGGTGTCCCTAGGATGCGGTTGACACGCGGAAGTGGCGGAATTTGGTAGACGCCCAGGATTTAGGTTCCTGTGCCTTCGGGCGTGGGGGTTCGAGTCCCCCCTTCCGCACTCTTGCCGACGGAGGGTGGGCCGAGGAGACCCACGTCCCTGGCCTCGATGCCTACTTCGCCGACCTCGAGGAGCTGTGGTGGAGCCGAGCCCGACGCCGAGGCCTCAGGCTCCCCGGACCAGCTCGTGGATCGCCGGAGCGAGTGCCCGGAACGCGTTGCCCCGGTGGGAGATCGCGTGCTTCTCCTGCGGAGTCATCTCAGCCGTCGTCCGGTCGTGGCCGTCCGGCAGGAAGATCGGGTCGTAGCCGAAGCCACCGGTCCCCCGCGGCTCGTGGATGATCCGCCCGGTCACCCGGCCCTCCACCACGCGTTCCGCACCCGTGGGCAGCGCGAGCGCCGCAGCGCAGACGAACGACGCGCCGCGGTGCTCGACGGGAACGTCGGACACCTGTTCCAGCACGAGCCGCAGGTTGGAGGCGTCGTCGGCCTGCGCGCCCGACCATCGCGCAGAGAACACACCAGGCATGCCGTTCAGGGCGTCGACGCAGAGGCCGCTGTCGTCCGCGACAGACGGGAGTCCGGTTGCCGCAGCCGCGGAACGGGCCTTCTTCAGCGCGTTCTCGGCGAACGTCAGGCCGTCCTCGACGACGTCGGGAGCCCCGTTCGGCAGTCCGAGCAGCTCAACCTCCAGACCGGCCGCGGTCAGGATGGCCTGCAGCTCGCTGACCTTGTGCGCGTTGCGCGTCGCCAGGACGAGCCGGGTCACGAGGACAGCGCCGCCTGCTGGGCCGCAGCCAGGTCGGCGCAGCCGGCGGTGGCCAGGTCGAGCAGCGAGTCGAGCATCGCCCGGTCGAAGGGCGCCCCCTCAGCCGTGCCCTGCACCTCGACGAACGCGCCGTCGCCAGTCATGACGACGTTCATGTCCGTCTCGGCGCGCACGTCCTCCTCGTAGCAGAGATCGAGCATCGGGGTGCCGTCGACGACGCCGACCGACACCGCGGCGACCGACGAGTGCAGAGGCTCGGCGACCAGCGCGCCCTGGTCGCGAAGGTAGGAAACCGCGTCCGCGAGAGCGACGTACGCACCGGTGATCGCGGCGGTGCGGGTGCCGCCGTCGGCCTGCAGCACATCGCAGTCGAGGACGATCGTGTTCTCGCCCAGGGCCGCGTAGTCGATCGCGGCCCGCAGCGACCGCCCCACGAGGCGGGAGATCTCGTGCGTACGCCCGCCGATGCGGCCCTTGACCGACTCGCGGTCGGAGCGGGTGTTCGTCGCCCGGGGCAGCATCGCGTACTCCGCCGTCACCCACCCGAGCCCGGTGCCCTTGCGCCAGCGCGGCACGCCCTGCGTCACCGAGGCGGCGCAGAGCACGCGGGTCCGGCCGAACTCCACGAGCACCGAACCCTCGGCGTGGTGCAGCCATCGGCGGGTGAAGGTGACCGGGCGCAGCTGGTCAGGTTTGCGTCCGTCGATGCGTGACATGCCGACGACCCTAGAGGGGAGGTCTCACAGTTCGTACGTCGCGCCCGGCCGCGCCACATCGACCGGCCCAGAGAACGCGACGGTCGCGGCAGCGAGCGACCTGGCCGGGTCGTTCCACGGTGGAAGGTGGGTGAGCACCAGCCGCCGCACGCCGGCGCGCTCGGCGTGCTCGGCGGCCTGTCGGCCGGTGAGGTGCAGGTCGGGCGGGGCCGCGTCGTCGCGCCCTTCCTCGAACGACGACTCGAACAACGCCAGGTCCGCGTCCCGCGCGAGCTCGACCAGCGCCGCACACGGTCCGGTGTCGGCCGAGTAGACCAGTGCCCGGCCATCGTGCTCGACCCGCATCGCCCACGTCTCGATCGGGTGGGCCGTGGCGACAACCGTCACGGCGAACGGACCGATCTTGTGCCGGCCCTCGGCCCACTCGACGAAGTCGAAGCAGGCCGCGAGGCCTGAGCCTTCCTCGCGGCCGTACGCCCGGGCGAGGTGCGCCGCGCCGCCAGTGGGCACACGCACCTCGAGCTTGGGGTGGCGCTGCTGAGGGTCGTACGCCCGGGCGACGTAGAGCGGGAGCAGGTCCATGCAGTGGTCGGCGTGCAGGTGGCTGATCAGCACCGCGTCGAGATCGCCCGGCGGGCAGTGCCGCTGCAGGGCACCGAGCGAGCCGTTGCCGAGGTCGAGGACCAGCCGGAACCCGTCGGCCTCGACGAGGTAGCACGAAGAGGGGTTGTCCGGGCCCGGGAACGAGCCCGAGCAGCCCACCAGGGTGACTCTCACGCGACGGCCTCGACGCCACCGGCCTCGGGGCCGAGGAAGCGGCGGCTCAGCTCTCGGAAGACCTTCGGGTCGCCCGTGGTCAGGAAGCGGTGCTCTGGCTCGGGCAGGTCGACCGGCCGCTCCAGGCCGCGGGAGATCAGAGTGCGGTAGACGTCCTTCGCGGTCTCCTCGGCGCTGGAGACGAGTGTCACGCCGTCGCCCATGACGTACGAGATGACCGCGCTGAGCAGCGGGTAGTGCGTGCAGCCGAGGATCAGCGTGTCGACGCCCGCACCGGCGACCGGGTCGAGGTACTCGTGCGCCACCTTGATCAGCTCGTCGCCGCCGGTGACCCCCTGCTCGACGAACTCCACGAAGCGCGGGCAGGCCTGGGTGGTGACCTGGATGTCCGGCGCCGCGGCGAACGCGTCCTCGTACGCCCGACTGGTCTTGGTCGCCGCGGTCGAGATCACACCCACGTGGTCGTTGCGGGTGGCGGCCACCGCACGACGAACGGCCGGTCTGATGACCTCGACGACCGGCAGGTCGTACCGTTCCCGCGCGTCATGCAGCACCGCTGCGCTGGCGCTGTTGCAGGCGATGACCAGCATCTTCACGCCCTGGTCGACCAGGTGGTCGAGGCACTCGAGGGCATACGACCGCACCTCGGCGATCGGCCGCGGCCCGTACGGCTGCCGGGCGGTGTCGCCGTAGTAGAGCACCGGCTCGTGGGGCAGCTGGTCGAGCACGGCGCGGGCGACGGTCAGGCCGCCGAACCCGGAGTCGAAGATGCCGATCGGCGCGTCTGCCACGGGTGCGAGGGTACGACGTCCGGGGACTGTGACCGGCGACACACCCGGGGTATGACTGGGGCATGTTCGCCGTGACGATTGCCGACGCCGCTGCCCGCAACGAGACCTTCCGGACCGTCCTGGACACGTCGCCGCACACCCAGGTCGTCGCGATGACGCTCCAGGTCGGCGAGGACATCGGCCGCGAGGTGCACGCCGACAACGACCAGGTGCTGCTGTTCACCGAGGGGACGGCACGCGCCGAGGTGGGCGACGAGCGGCGCGACGTGTCGGCCGGCGACCTGGTGGTCGTCCCGGCCGGCACGGAGCACAACTTCACGAACACGGGGTCGGGACCGCTGCGGCTGCTGACGATCTACGGTCCGCCTCACCACGCGCCCGGCACCGTGCACCGGACCAAGGCCGATGCCGAGGCAGCCGAGGCCGCCGGCGAGGATCAACCGACCTGACCCGCATCGCCGCCTCCACCTGACCGTGCGCGTGCGGCTCCGCACGCATTTCCGCAGGATTGGATGCGTCAACGCGCGACACCAGAACCCGAGACGCATCCAATGCTTCTGAAATGCGGGCCTGATGACAATCGTCCACAGGAGCTCGGCCGACCACAGACACGAGACGGCGGGTACGCCGAGCCCTTCTGCTCCAGCACCGTGGCCGTATGGGTGCAGCCGTCGGGGAAGCCACCATTCAGGTCGATGTCGTCGACGTGCTGGCCAGGCAGCAGGCCGGGGCGGTGGCCCGGCGGCAGCTGGCCGAGCTCGGCGTGAGCAGACGAGTGGTCCGGGCACACCTGAGGACCCGGCGATGGCAGCGTGCCCATCCAGGGACGTACGTCGTCTTCACCGGTCCGTTGCCGCCCATGACCCGTGTCTGGTCGGCGCTGCTGTATGCCGGCCGTGACGCGGTGGCCAGTCACGAGACGGCCGCCTGGCTTGACGGGCTCCAAGCAGACCTGCCGACCCGCGTCGACGTGTGTGTGCCGCATGGACGGCGCTACCGCGGCTCCCGGCCCGGTGTTCGGGTGCGCCAGTCCCGCCACCTGGATGACCGCCGGCACCCCGCGAGAGTGCCGCCGCGGACCAGGTTGGAGGACACGGTGCTCGATCTCTCCGACGACGCCAGGTCGGCCGACGCCGTCATTGACGTCGTGCTGCGTGCCTGTCAACGGCGACTGACGACAGCGTCCCGACTGGCCCTCAGGGCCCGGGGTCGCAGGCGGTTGCGGTG
>DASVBQ010000258.1:0-6951 GCA_036375795.1 Actinomycetes bacterium | reverse complement strand
GCCCTCGGCCGCGGCAGCGATGTTGCGGGCCATGCCGCCGAACACGATGCCGTGGAACGGCGCGACCGCCCACCAGTAGAGGTGCCCGAGGAGGCCGCGCGGGTGGAAGATCGCCCGCTGGACGTACGTCGAGCGGGCCGCCTCGGACGAGCGCTCGATGCCGAGCTCGAGCCAGGCCAGCCCCGGCAGGCGCATCTCGGCGCGCAGTCGCAGCAGCTCGCCCTCGACACGCTCCTCGACCCGCCAGAAGTCGATCGTCTCGCCGACGAAGACCCGCTCCTGGTCGCGTCGGCCGCGCCGCAGCCCGACGCCGCCGACCAGCCGGTCGGCGAGCCCGCGCACCCGCCAGGCCAGCGGGAAGGAGTACCACCCGCGGTCGCCGCCGATGCCCTCGATCACCCGCCACAGGGTCGCGGGGGAGGCGTTGACGTCCCGGTGGCGGCGGTCGACGTAGAGGCTGCCACCGGCCCAGTCGGGGTCGCTCGGCAGCGGGTCGCTGGGCGCGCCGGGCACCGACGCCGACGACCACCGGGTCACGACCTCGGCGTCGCGGATGCGTTGCAGCGCCAGCTCGACGGCCCGGTCGAAGCCGATCAGGCCCTCGGGCGGGTCAGGGACGTACGCCGCGATGTCGTGCTCCTTGGCCACGACCTCGTTGCGCAGTGAGTCGACCAGTGGCCGCGCAATGGAGCTCGGCACCGGCGTGACCAGGCCCACCCAGTGGCTGGACAGGGTGGGTGTGAGCACCGGTACCGGGATGATCAGACGGCGGCGCAGGCCGGCCACCCGCGCGTACCCCTGCATCATCTCGCGGTAGGTGAGGATGTCCGGCCCCGCGATGTCGAACGACCGGGACACCTCAGCCGGCAGCTCGGCGCACCCGACCAGGTAGCGCAGCACGTCGCGGATCGCGATGGGCTGGATGCGGGTGTCGACCCAGCGCGGCGTGACCATCGCCGGCAGCCGCTCGGTGAGATAGCGCAGCATCTCGAAGGACGCAGACCCCGAGCCGATGATGACCGCCGCCTGCAGCACCGCGGTCGGCACGCCCGAGCCGAGCAGCGTGTCGCCGACCTCGCGACGTGAGCGCAGGTGGGCCGAGAGCTCCTCGTCCTCGGGCGTGAGCCCGCCGAGGTAGACGAGCCGGTCGACGCCGGCCTCCCGGGCCGCGCGGCCGAAGCGCTGCGCGTTGTCGCGGTCGACCCGCTCGAAGCCGCTCGTGCCGAGCGCGTGGATCAGGTAGTAGGCGACGTCGACGTCACGCAGCGCCTCGGCGAGCGACGACTCGTCCGAGGCGTCTGCGCGCACCATCTCGACCTCGCCGGCCCAGGGCCGGTCGCGCAGGCTCTCCGGGCGCCGGGCCATGACCCACACGCGGTAGCCCGCGGCGAGCAGCTCCGGGACCAGCCGGCCCCCGATGTAGCCGGACGCCCCGGTGACGAGGCAGAGCCGGGTCAGTGGTGACCGCTGCTCTCGAGCTCACGCACCTCGGACGGCGTCGGGGGCTCGACCCGGTCCTCGAAGTAGAACCGCGACACCCGGGCCCGGATCTTCGCGGCCATGATGCGCCGGCGGGGGACACCGTGGGCGTCGGTAGCCGGGCCGACCTCGGCCGGCCGGTAGACGTGGTGCTGGGTGAGCTCCCACTTGCGCGCGTCCGAGATCGGCTCGTGCACCTCGATCATCTCGCCGTGGGGGAGGCGCACGATGCGGCCGGTCTCGCGACCGTGCAGCACCAGGTCGCGGTCCCGGCGCTGCAGCCCGAGGCAGATGCGCTTGGTCACGACGTACGCAAGCGGCGGCACGACGAAGATCAGCACGCGGAACGCCCACGTGATCGAGTTGATCGACAGGTCGAACGTCACCGCGATCAGGTCGTTGGCGCCGGCCGCCAGCAGGATCAGCCAGGTGACCAGGGCCATCACGCCGAGACCGGTGCGGGTCGGCACGTTGCGCGGCCGGTCGAGGATGTGGTGCTCGCGGTTGTCGCCGGTGACCCAGCGTTCGATGATCGGGTAGAGCGCCATTGGCGTGAACAGCAGGCCAGGGATGATCAGCGCCGGGAAGAGCACGTTGAGCGACAGCGTGTAGCCGAGCGCAGTGATCTCCCAGCTCGGGAACAGCCGCAGCGAGCCCTCGAGGAAGCCCATGTACCAGTCGGGCTGCGAGCCGGCCGAGATCTCACCCGGGTTGTAGGGCCCGAACAGCCACACCGGGTTGATCGAGGCGAAGGCCGAGAGCAGCGTGGTCACGCCGAACGTGATGAAGAAGAAGCCGCCCGCCTTGGCCACGTAGATCGGGAAGAACGGGTAGCCCACCGCGTTCTGCTCGGTCCGCCCGGGCAGCGGGTACTGCGTGTGTTTCTGGTACCAGACCAGCAGCAGGTGCACCGTGATCAGCGCCAGGAACGCGCCGGGCAGCAGCAGCACGTGCGCGGTGTAGAGCCGCGGGATGATGTCCTCCCCGGGGAACTCGCCGCCGAAGAGGAAGAAGGACAGGTAGGTGCCGACCACCGGGATGCCGAGCAGCACGCCCTCGGTGATCCGCAGGCCGGTGCCGGAGAGCAGGTCGTCGGGCAGCGAGTAGCCCGCGAGGCCCTCGAGGAAGCTCAGCGTGATCAGGATGAACCCGATGATCCAGTTGGTCTCGCGCGGCTTGCGGAACGCGCCGGTGAAGAACACCCGGCACATGTGCACGATCATCGCGGCCACGAAGATCAGGGCCGCCCAGTGGTGGATCTGGCGGATGATCAGGCCACCGCGCACGTCGAAGGAGATCTCCAGCGTCGACGCATAGGCCTCGGACATGTGCAGGCCGTGCAGCGGGACGTAGGAGCCTTCGTAGATGACCTCCTGGTGGCTGGGCTTGAACCACAGCGACAGGAAGACACCGGTGAGCAGCAGGATGATGAAGCTGTAGAGCGCGATCTCGCCCAGCATGAAGGACCAGTGGTCCGGGAACACCTTGCGGGCGTTGCGCTTGACGAAGCTCGCGGAGCGGAACCGCTCGTCGATCTCGTTGGCGGCCGTGCCGGCGGCCTGCTCGAGTGCCATCGCGCCTACCCTCGTTCCCAGAAGCTCGGTCCGATCGGTTCCTGGTAGTCGTCCCGCGACACCAGGTAACCCTCGTCATCGACGGCGAGCGGCAGCTGGGGCAGGGGGCGGGCCGCCGGGCCGAAGATCACTGCGCAGTCCCGCGTCACGTCGAACGTCGACTGGTGGCACGGGCAGAGCAGGTGGTGGGTCTGCTGCTCGTAGAGGCCGACGGGGCAGCCGACGTGGGTGCAGATCTTGCTGTACGCGACGATGCCGTCGACCGACCAGTCGCGCTGCTTCTTGTCCTTGATCTCCCCGGGCTCGAGCCGGATCACCAGGGTGGTGGCCTTGGCCCGCTCGTCGAGCGGGTGCTCGGACTCCTCGATGCCCTCGGGCTGGACGTGGATCACCGTGCCGATGGGGATGTCGGCCGCCTTGATCGGCTGGCCGGTGGGGTCGGTCAGCAGGCGCCGGCCGGGCTTCCACCAGGTGCCGGTGAGGCTCCCGCCGGGCAGCGGGCCGAGGTCACGCAGCGGGAGAATGGCGAGCAGCCCGAGCGGCGCGAGCGCACCGAGCAGGCTGTTGCGGATCAGCTTGCGGCGGCCGAGGCCGGCGCCGGCCGCGCCCTCCTTGAGGGCGGCGACGGCCGCGGCGCGGTCCTCGTCGTTGGACCGCATCGGCTTGCGCGGCTCGGCGATCTCGTCGTCGGGCATCAGGGTCTTGGCCCAGTGGATCGCGCCGGCGCCGATGCAGAACAGGGCCAGGCCCAGGCCGACACCGAGCAGCTTGGTCGACAGGCCGACCCGCTCGAGCATCTCGTTGCCCTCGAAGTCGGTCGGCCTGATCGCGAAGTAGGCGACGATGAACAGCAGCGTGCCCAGCGTCGAGAGACCGAACAGGGCGGCGACCTCGCGCTCGCGGCGCTGGGCCGCCTTCGGGTCGACGTCCGAGCGGCGGTAGACGTGCGGGGCCAGGCCCGGGTTGGTGTAGCGCTGCTCCAGCTCGGCGCCGCGGGTACCGTGCCCGTCGGGCGCGACGCTGGGTGCGCCGTGCCCGGCGCCGGCGTCAGTGTCCTGCACGTCGGCTCTTCCCTCTCCGCTGCCGGGCTGGATGCGCTCGTCGTCGGCCGATGCGCCGGTGGGGCCGGTGTACCGCTGGTCGCTCATCGCGCCTTCGCCCCCAGCCACACGGCGCAGGCGATGAGGCCGCCGAGGCCGACCAGCCAGCCGATGCCGCCCTCGGTGACCGGGCCGAGCTTGCCGAGCCGGGCGCCACCGGGGGAGGGCTCCTCCGAGGTGGTCTTCAGGAACGCGATGATGTCGCGCTTGTCCTGCGGCTTCATCGTGTTGTCGCCGAACACCGGCATCGACTGCGGACCGGTGAGCATGGCCTCGTACATGTGCCGAGGGGTGACGCCGTTGAGCGAGGGGGCGAACTTGCCCTGCGTCAGCGCGCCGCCGGAGCCCGCGTAGTTGTGGCACATCGAGCAGTTCGTGCGGTAGATCTCGCCGCCGCGCGCGACGTCCGCGTCGGAGTAGTCGACGTCCTCGTCGCTGGGGATCGCCGGGCCGGGGCCGAGCGTGGCGACGTAGGCCGCCATGTCGGCGATCTCCTGCTCGCTGAAGTAGTTGCGCTTCTTCTCGATCTGCTGGCCCAGCCGGGCGGCGGGCATCCGGCCGGTGGAGACCTGGAAGTCCACGGCTGCCGCGCCGACGCCGACCAGCGTCGGGCCCTCGGTCGTGCCCTCGGCGTTGAGGCCGTGACAGCTCGAGCAGTTCTTGAGGAACAGCGCCCGGCCCTCGTCGACCGACCCGCTGACCGGGCCGGAGGAGGCCTGGGCCTGCGGGGTCGGCGCGAAGGCGGCGTAGGCACCGCCGGTGGCGCCCAGCGCCAGCAGGAGGAGGAGGACCGGGGCGAAGCGATGGCGGCGCCGGCGCGACAGCGCGGGGAGCACGCTGCCCATTCGAGGTCGTCTCACGTGCTCGCTCACTTGATCAGGTAGATGGTCGCGAAGAGGCCGATCCAGACGATGTCGACGAAGTGCCAGTAGTACGACACCACGATCGCGCTGGTCGCCTGTCCGTGGGTGAAGCGCCTGGAGGTGAAGGTGCGGCCCAGCACCAGCAGGAAGGCGAGCAGGCCGCCGGTGACGTGCAGACCGTGGAAGCCGGTCGTCAGGTAGAACACCGAGCCGTACGCGTCGGAGGCGAGCGTGAGCCCGTCGTGGGTGACCAGCTTGGCGTACTCGTACACCTGGCCGCCGATGAAGAAGGACCCCATCAGGAAGGTGATGACGAACCACAGCCGGAGCCGGACCACGTCCCCCTTCTCCGCGGCGAACACCCCGAGCTGGCAGGTCACGGAGGACAGCACCAGGACGGTGGTGTTGATCGTGGAGAAGGGGATGTTCAGCAGCTCGGGCTGGGTCTCCCACAGCTCGGGGCTGACCGACCGGATCGTGAAGTACATCGCGAACAGCGCCGCGAAGAACATCAGCTCCGAGGAAAGCCAGACGATGGTGCCCACGGAGGTCGTGTCCGGACGGGCGGCCGGGACGTGAGTTCGCGCGCCCTGCGCTGCTGCTGTCGCCACGCGCGGCATTATTGCGGTCCCGGCCCGGGTCGGCACCCCCGACCCCCCGACTGATCGCCCGCGTTTCTCGCCGTACGCTCAGATCGTGCTCCGCGCCGGGCTCGAGGCCCAGATCCGGGCCCACGTCGGGTCCCACGACGAGCTGCCCCCGTTCACGGCGGCGCGGCTGCTCACGGAGTGGGAGCCGGCCCTGCTGCCGCTGCTCGGCGTGGCGGTCACCGGTGGGCTGTACCTCTACGGCGTGCACCGGCTGCGGGCCCGCGGGGACTCCTGGTCGCCCTGGCGGACGCTCTTCTTCGTCGGGCTCGGGCTGGGGTCGTTCCTGCTGGTCACGACGTCGGGGCTGGCGGTCTACGACACCACGCTGGTCTGGGTGCACATGGTCCAGCACATGGTCCTGGGGATGCTCACGCCGATCTTCCTGGCGCTCGGGGCGCCGGTGACGCTGGCGCTGCGCACGCTGCCGCGCCGGGGCCGGGCCACCCTGCAGGCCGCGCTGCACAGCCGGGTCGCGAGGGTGCTGACCTTCCCCGTGGTCGCCGGGGTGCTCTTCGTGGCGAACCCGTTCGCGCTCTACCTCACCGGCTGGTACGAGGCGACGCTGCGCAACCCGTGGCTGCACGACCTCAACCACGTCCACTTCGTGCTGGTCGGGTGCCTCTGGTTCTGGCCGATCCTGGGCCTGGACCCGATGCCGGGCCGGGTGCCCTACCCCCTGCGGCTGGTCGCCGTGTTCGCCACCATGCCGTTCCACGCCTTCCTCGGGGTGGCGATCATGGGCGCCTCGACGCTGATCGCCGGGGACTACTACGCGTCGCTCGGGCGGGACTGGGGGCCGTCGCTGGCCAAGGACCAGGAGATCGCCGGCGGGCTGCTGTGGGCCAGCGGGGACCTGGTCGCACTGGTGGTGCTGGGGGCCCTGTTCGTGCAGTGGGCCCGGGCGTCCGAGCGGGAGGCGGCGCGGGAGGACCGGCGGCTGGACCGGCTCGAGGCGGAGGCGGCCCGCCGGGCCTAAGGTCCCCCGTTCGGCCGGTTCGTGGCGGACCTCCCCGACTCGGGGACGTTCGTGCCGCAGGCTGGGGGCGTGGTGCTGCTGTTCGGCGCGGCGTCCTTCCTCGGGGCGGCCTTGCTGTTCCTGATCGAGCCGATGCTGGCCAAGCTCGTCCTGCCGTCGTACGGCGGATCGCCGATGGTCTGGAACACCTGCACGCTGTTCTTCCAGGTCCTGCTGCTGGTGGGCTACGCGTACGTCCACGTGTCCACGCGGCGGCTGGGCCGCCGGCGCCAGCCGTGGCTGCACCTGGGGCTGCTGGTGCTGCCGCTG
>DASVBQ010000241.1:0-4489 GCA_036375795.1 Actinomycetes bacterium | reverse complement strand
GCAGTTCGAGATCGTCAGCAACGGCGTGTTCCTCATGGACACCCGGGACGGACGGTCCGAGCAGGCACTGGTCGCCGAAGCGCTCCTCGAGCACGCTGCGGCGCGGCGGCTTCTCATCGGCGGCCTGGGCGTCGGCTTCTCGTTGCTGGAAGCTGTGGCGCACCGCGACCTCGAGCGCATCGTGGTGGTCGAGATCGAGCCGTCCCTACTCCGCTGGCACACGACCCACCTGGCCCACCTGACCGGCCAGGCGCTGGCCGACCCACGGGTCGAGCTGGTGCTCGCCGACGTACGCGAGCACCTCGAGGCGAGCGCGGGAGCCTACGACGTCGTGTGCCTCGACGTCGACAACGGGCCGGACTGGACGGTCACGGAGGACAACACCGGCCTCTACGGGTTCGACGGGACACGGAGCGCGGTCGCGGCGCTGGCACCTGGTGGCGTGCTGGCTGTCTGGAGTGCTAACCGCGCACCCGCGTACGCGGAGCTGCTGACGCGGTACCTCGACGACGTACGCGCCGTGGAGGTCGCGGTGCGGCTGCCACGAGCCGAGCCGGACGTCGTCTACCTCGGCCGCCGTCGGGGCTGACGGACGTCAGGCGCCGACGCCTGCTGCCTTCATGTCCCGCCGCAGCTCGGGTGGCAGCGCGAAGAGCAGGCTCTCCTCGGCGGAGACGATCTCCTCGACCTCGCCGTAGCCGCGCTCTGCCAACCACTCCAGCACGCCGCGCACCAGGATCTCGGGAACGGAGGCACCGCTGGTGACACCAACGGTCGTCACGCCGTCCAGCCACGCCTCGTCGAGCTCGGAAGCCTTGTCGACCAGCCGGCCGTCTTTCGCGCCGCACTCCAGCGCCACTTCCACCAGCCGCACCGAGTTGGAGGAGTTCGTCGAGCCCACGACGATCATCAGCTCGCTGCGGGGCGCGATATCCTTCACCGCCACCTGGCGGTTCTGCGTCGCGTAGCAGATGTCGTCGCTGGGCGGGTCGAGCAGCGCGGGGAACTTCTCGCGCAGCCGCCGGACCGTCTCGAGGGTCTCGTCGACCGACAGCGTCGTCTGCGACAGCCAGGCCACCTTCGACGGGTCACGGACCTCGACCCGGTCGACATCGTCGGGCCCGTCGACGAGGTGGATGTGGTCCGGTGCCTCGCCGGAGGTCCCCACGACCTCCTCGTGCCCCTCGTGGCCGATCAGCAGGATGTCGTAGTCGTCAGCCGCGAACCGCCGCGCCTCGTGGTGAACCTTCGTCACCAGCGGGCAGGTCGCGTCGATGGTCTTCAACTGCCGGCGGGCAGCCTGCTCGTGCACGACCGGCGCCACCCCATGCGCGGAGAAGATGACCGTCGCGCCCTCCGGGACCTCGTCGTTCTCCTCGACGAAGACGGCGCCACGGTCGCGCAGCGTCTCGACGACGTGCTTGTTGTGCACGATCTGCTTGCGCACGTAGACGGGCGGGCCATAGGTCTCGAGCGCCTTCTCGACCGTGATGACCGCCCGGTCGACACCGGCGCAGTAGCCGCGCGGGGCAGCCAGCAGGACACGCTTCACGGGTTCGGGCATGCCTCCATCGTAGGTCGGTGGCCGGGCCGGGCCCGACGCGGCGGATAGCCTGCCGGCGTGGGCCTGGAGACCTCGCCGGAGCATCCGGTGCCGGTGCGCAAGGTGACCCAGCTCATGGTCGAGTGGATCGGGCGGCTCGGCTACGTCTGGGTCGAAGGCCAAGTGGCGCAGATCACACGTCGGCCGGGCCAGCGCACCGCCTTCCTCACGCTGCGCGACCCGAGCGCCGACATGTCGCTGAGCGTCACCTGCTCGGTAGCTCTCCTCGACGGGCCGGCGGCCGGGCTCACCGACGGCGCGCACGTCGTCGTGCACGCCAGACCGCAGATGTACGCGGCACGCGGGACCCTCTCGCTTGCCGCCGACCAGATCCGCCAGGTCGGTGTCGGTGAGCTGCTCGCCCAGCTCGACCGGCTGCGCCGCGTGCTCGCCGCGGAGGGTGTGTTCGCAGCCGATCGGAAGCGGCCGCTGCCCTTCCTGCCCCGCGTCGTCGGCGTGGTCTGCGGCCGCGCGTCCGCCGCCGAGAAGGACGTGCTGGAGAACGGGCGGCGTCGATGGCCGGCGGTGCGCTTCCGCGTCGAGGAGGTGGCGGTCCAGGGCCCGAGCGCGGTGACCGAGGTGAACGCGGCCCTCGGGCGCCTCGACGCCGACCCCGAGGTGGACGTCATCGTCGTCACCCGTGGTGGCGGCTCGCTCGAGGACCTGCTGCCGTTCTCCAACGAGGCGATGGTCCGCGCCGTGGCCGCCTGCCGGACGCCGGTCGTGAGCGCCATCGGCCACGAGACCGACACGCCGCTGCTCGACCTCGTCGCGGACGTGCGCGCCTCCACCCCCACCGACGCGGCGAAACGGGTCGTGCCCGACGTGGCCGAGGAGACCGAGCGCGTCGCCCAGCTCCGTCGGCGCAATCTCGCCGCCGTGCGGGCGTTCCTGGACCGGGAGCGCGAGTCGCTGCGGGCGGTGCGGTCCCGGCCCTGCCTGGCCGACCCGTTGTCGGTGCTCGAGCCTCGCGCCGCCGAGGTGTCCGCGTTGCGGCAGCGGGCCCGCCGGGTGCTCGACGCGGCGCTGGACCGGGCCAGCGACAACCTGGAGCACACGCTGGCTCGGGTGACCGCCCTGTCGCCGGCCGCGACGCTGCAGCGGGGGTACGCCGTGCTGCAGGACGCGGCAGGGCACGTCGTACGCCGGGCCGACGACGTCGCGGCCGGCGACCACCTGCGAGCCCGCCTCTCGGAGGGCGAGCTGAGGGTGGAGGTCCTCGACGAACCCGGCACCGTAGGGTGACCGCCGTGGCCGACGAGACGCTGCCGAGCAGCTACGAGCAGGCCCGCGAGGAGCTCGTCGAGGTGGTGCGCCGCCTGGAGAACGGCGGAGTCACCCTCGAGGAGTCACTGGCTCTGTGGGAGCGCGGTGAGGCCCTGGCGAAGATCTGCCAGCAGTGGCTGGACGGTGCCCGGGCCCGGCTCGACGGGGCACTGGCTGCCGAGGACCGCCCGCCGTCCTAGCAGTCCTCAGCCGGCCCGCAGTGACTCGACCAGCTCCGTCAGCTCGGCCCAGGTGGCATCACCGGCGACGACGGTCGTGACGCCGTCCGACGTACGCACCAGGGCGCGCTTCTCGGGCGAGCCGCCCTCCAGTCGGCGCCAGGATGTCCCGGCAACGTCCCGCGAACCGGCCGGCCGGGCGCCGACGGCGAAGCGGTCCACGAAGTCCTGCCGGTCGCCGTCGGTCTGCTCGACGCCGACGTAGCGGTCGCCGGCGGTGACCAGTCCGAGGTGCCAGGTCTCGCCGCCGTCCCGGCCGGTGCGGGCGCTGGTGGCGCGCCAGCCGGCGGGGAGGGGGTCCGGCCCGAGCACGTCGTACGTCGTCACGGCCCTCGCCTGGGTCAGGGCCGCGCCGTAGTCGACGTCGCGCACCACGGGATCCGGCTGCTCGGCGACGTTGAACGCGACGACGATGCCGACCAGCACGAGTACCACCGCCAGCGACCGGACCATGTCGCCGACGGTCTTGCGGCCCCGGGATCGCGGCGGCGAGGTGTGCTCGCGCTGTTCCGTCACACCGGCAATTCTCCCCGACCGGGTCACGCCGGGTAGACGCTGGTCTCGGTCGCCTTGACGGCCGCCCAGACCTCGACGCCCGGCTCGAGCCCCAGCTCGGTCACCGACAGCGGTGTCACGTCGGCGAACGCCTCGATCGCCCCGGCCAGCCGCACGCGCACGGTGTCGCCGTGCTGTTCCAGGGCGGCGACCGTCGCCGGCCAGCAGTTGCGGGCGCTGCCCTCGGGGCGCCGCCGGTGCAGGGCAACGGCCGACGGTGAGAACGCCACCAGCACCGGTCCGGTCTCGTGGTGGGCTCCGGAGAGCGTGGTGCCGCCCTCCAGCGACACGACGCCGTCGGCGGCCCGGCCGCGGTAGAGGTTCAACCCCACCAGCCGCGCCACGTACTCGGTCACCGGCCGGCGGGCCACCTCCTCCGGCGGGCCGGTCTGCACGACGCGCCCCGCCTCGACGACGACGAGCCGGTCGGCGAGCACGAACGCGTCGAGCGCGTCGTGCGTGACCACGACAGTCGGGCCGGCGAACGCCGCAAGGTGGTGCCGTAGGTCGGCGCGGACCTCGAGCCTGGTGGCGGCGTCGAGCGCGGCCAGCGGCTCGTCGAGGAGGAGCAGTCTGGGCTCGGTCACGAGCGCGCGCGCCAGGGCCACCCGCTGCGCCTGCCCGCCCGACAACGCCCGCGGCCGTACTCCGGCGTGCGCTGCGAGGCCGACCGCTTCCAGCGCGCGATCTGCGCGCGCCCGGGCAGCCGCGCGGTCCGCACCCTGCGCACGCAGCCCGAACGCGACGTTGTCCCGCGCGCTCAGGTGCGGGAAGAGCAAGTAGTCCTGGAACACGACCCCGACCCGCCGCCGCTCCGGCGGGACGC
>DASVBQ010000240.1:0-5616 GCA_036375795.1 Actinomycetes bacterium | reverse complement strand
GCGTCCCGCGAGACGGTCAACAAGGCACTGGCCGACTTCGCCTCCCGCGGTTTCCTGCGCCTCGAGGGCCGCGCGGTCGTCATCCTCGACATCGATCGCCTGCAGCGCCGCGCCGGCTGACTCCTCAAGCAGGCCCTGGCGCCCCCGCAGCGAGGTAGTCGAGCTGGGCGCGGACGGACAGCTCGGCCGCGGGCCAGAGGCTCTCGTCCACGTCCGCGTACACGATGCGGACGACGTCGTGCGCCGTGGTCGCTCCCTTCGCCAGCGCGGCTCGCACCTGGTCCAGCCGCTGTGCCCGGTGCTCGAGGTAGGCAACCGCCCGCTCGCTGGCGTCTCCGCCGGCCGGGCCGTGCCCGGGCAGCAGGGTCAGGGGGCCCAGCTCGCGGATAACGCCCAGGGACGCGAGGTAGTCGGCGAGGCGGCCGTCGGGGTGGGCCACCACGGTGGTGCCGAGGCCGAGGATCGTGTCGCCCGTCAGCAACCCCGGCTCGCCGTCGCGCACCACGAAGCAGACCGAGTCCGAGGTGTGGCCCGGCGTCGCGACGACCTCGATCCGCAGGCCGGACGTCCCGTCGAGCAGCGCCCCCGGACGCAGCCGCGTCTCCCCGATGCAGAACGCCGGTTCCACCGCGAGCACCGGAGCGCCGGTCATCTCGTGCAGCCGACGAGCTCCCTCGGAGTGGTCGGGGTGGCCGTGCGTGAGCAGGACGAGCCCGACCGGACCGTGCGCGGCCACAGCCGCCAGGTGGTCCTCCTCGAGCGGGCCGGGGTCGACCACCACGGCATCGCGCCCTGCGGCACCGCGCAAGACGTACGTGTTGGTGCCGTCCAGGGTCATCGGCCCGGGGTTGTGCGCGCGGACCAGCGTGCACCAGCTCGGCAGCGGTGCGGTCGACAGGTCGCTCACTCCACGACCAGCCGGATCTCGCCGTCGTGCTCGACCAGCCGGGGCATCCGCGGCCGCACCTGTCGTGGGGCCGACAGCGCGGACCGCACGTCGGGGCTCGCGGCGAGGTCGCGCAGCGCGGCGATGGTGGGCGGCAGCATCGCCATCCGGCCGGCGTCGTGCTCGGCCACCGCGTGGCGCACCGGCACCCACGCCGCGTGGTCGGCCTCGTCGCTCACGTCGCGCGCCCGCTGCCCCTCGGGGAGGGCGGCGAGGAAGAACCGGGTGTCGAAGCGCCGCGGCTCGAACTCCGGGGTGATCCAGTGCGCCCAGGCCCGCATCAGGTCGCTGCGCAGGACGAGCCCGCGCGCGGTGAGCAGCTCGGCCATCGAGTGGGACCGGTCGAGCAGCCCGAGCCGGTCACGCTCCCAGTCGGCGGCTGTGGTGTCCGCGACGACCTCGTCCGCCGACGGTCCGGCGAGCAGGACCCCGGACTCCTCGAAGGTCTCGCGCACGGCCGCGCAGACCAACGCCCGGGCCAACACCTCGTCGCACCCGAACCACCCCGCCCACGCCCTCGGCGGTGGGCCGGCCCATGCCGTCTCCAGCTCACCGTCGCGCGGGTCGACCGACCCGCCGGGGAACACGTGCATCCCCGCCGCGAACGCCATCGTCCCCGTGCGACGCAGCAGGTAGGCGTCGAGCCCGTCCGACCCGTCACGCAGCAGGACGACGGTCGCGGCGTCGCGCGGCACGGCCACGTCCACCGGGTTCTCGAGGAATGCGCGCGCTCGGTCACGAAGTGACGGCGGGACGTCGACCATGCACCGAATCGTAAGTCCGGGCATGTACGGTCGTATGACGACCGAGCAGGGGGATGCTGCGTGGCCGAGAGCATGACCATCACCGAGCTCGCCGAGCAGGTCGGCATGACGCCGCGGAACATCCGCGCCTACCAGTCCCGGGGGATTCTCTTCCCGCCTCGCATCGAGGGGCGGGTGGCGCGCTACTCGGGCGTCCATGCCGCACGGCTGCAGCTGATCGCGTCGTTGCAGCGCGAGGGGTTCACCCTGGCCGCGATCAAACGGCTCGTGGACACGCCCGGCAGCTACGCCGCGATCGTTGCGGACCGGCGCCGCCGGTTCCGCGAGGAGAGCTCCGACATCACTCCGACGGTGCCGGTCTCCGAGGCGCGGATCCGGGACATGTTCAAGGAGGCCGTGCCCGACGACATCACCGAGACCGGACTCGTCTGGCGGGACAGCGACGGCAACCTGGTCAGCCACACCGTGATCGTGGGCGTGGGCCGGACGCTGCTGGAGATGGGTGTCCCCGCCGACGTCGTCGCAGTGCTGCAGGTCGAGGCGGTGCGCGCAGCCCGCAGCCTTGGCGCGATGCTCCGCACGCGGCTGTCGCCCTCCGGTGACGACGATGGTCATCTCGCCGACCTCGCCAAGGTGGCCGTGCAACTGAGCGCGACCGCCTTCGAGATCGCCTTCCTCGAGACCGCGACCCGGTCCGCGCACCGGGGGCAGGACCCCGAAGGTCAGTAGGACCCGACCTCGACGACCAGCTCGACCTCGACGGGCGCGTCCAGCGGCAGCACCGCAACGCCGACCGCGCTGCGCGCGTGCACGCCCCGCTCGCCGAACACCTCGCCGAGCAGCTCGCTGGCGCCGTTGACGACACCGGGCTGACCGGTGAAGCCGGGTGCACTCGCGACGAAGCCGACAACCTTCACCACGCGGCGTACGTTGGCCAGGTCACCGATCTCGGCCTTCACGGCGGCCAGCGCATTGAGCGCGCAGATGCGGGCCAGGCCCTTGGCGTCCTCGGCGCTCACCTCGGCGCCCACCTTGCCGGTGGCGGCCAGCGCGCCCTCGACCATCGGCAGCTGGCCGGAGGTGAAGACGTGGTCGCCGCTGCGCACCGCCGGGACGTACGCCGCGACCGGCGCCGCGACGCCCGGCAGGGTCAGTCCCAGCTCGGCCAGTCGCTCCTCGGGCGAGCTCACTTCGCCCGCTTGAGATAGGCCACGACCTGCTCGCCCCCACCGGGCCCGGGGACGACCTGCACCAGCTCCCAGCCGTCCTCTCCCCACGTGTCGAGGATCTGCTTGGTCGCGTGCACCAGCAACGGCACCGTCGCGTACTCCCACTTCGCCATGGCGGCGACTCTAGCGACGCCGCGTGGGCCGGCCGCACTCCCCCGTGAACCGGCCGGTCAGCGGAAGCGACGGAAGTCCGGCGGGCGCTTCTCCGCAAAGGCCCGCGCCCCCTCGAGGCCCTCGTCGCTGGTGGCGAACAGCTCGAGGCCGTCGAAGGCGAGGTGGGACAACCCGCCGATGTGGTCGGTGTCGGCGTTGAAGGAGTGCTTCAGGAAGCGCAGGGCGGTCGGGGAGTAGGAGCCGATCGTGCGGCCCCACTCCAGTGCCTTCGGCAACAGCTGGTCCTGTGGCACGACCTCGTTGACCAGGCCCCACCGCTCGGCGGTCTCCGCGTCGAAGAGCTCGAGGAGGAACCAGATCTGGCGCGCCCGCTTCTCGCCGACGACCCGGGCGAGGTAGGCCGACCCGAAACCGGCGTCGAACGAGCCGACCTTCGGCCCGCTCTGCCCGAAGCGGGCGTGCTCGGCGGCGACGGTGAGGTCGCACAGGACGTGCAGCACGTGTCCTCCGCCGACCGCCACGCCGTTCACCGCGGCGATCACCGGCTTGGGCACGTCGCGAATGATCCGGTGCAGCCGCTCGACCTCGAAGGTCCCCCACTCGGTCTCGCCGTAGCCGCCGGTCTCGGCGCGTTCCTTGACGTCGCCCCCGGCGCAGAACGCCTTGTCGCCCGCGCCGGTCAGCACGACGGCGGCGACGTCCTTCGAGGCCCAGGCCGTCTTGAACGCGGTGATCAGCTCGTCGACGGTGCGCCCGCGGAACGCGTTGTAGCGCTCGGGGCGGTTGATCGTCACGACGGCTACCCCGTCGGTCACCTCGTACAGGACGTCGGTGAAGTCCTCGGTGCGCACGCCTACCCCTCGACCTTGCAGACGACGGCGGTGCCCTGGCCGACCCCGATGCAGGCGGCCGCCACCCCGATGCCGCCGCCCCGCCGGCGCAGCTCGCGGCACAGGTCGACCACGACCCGCGGCGCGGACGCGCCGAGCGGGTGGCCGATCGCGATCGCGCCCCCGTGCGGGTTGACCTTCTCGACGTCGAGGCCGGGCAGGCCGCGCAGCGTGCTGAGCACCATCGCGGCGAACGCCTCGTTGATCTCCCACACGTCGATGTCGGCCGCGGCCAGCCCGAGCCGACCGAGCACCTTCTCGATCGCCGGTACCGGCGCGACCGAGAACCGGTCGGGCTCCACCGCGACTGTCGCGCTGCCCAGCAGCTGGCCGAGCGGGGTGGCACCGAGCTCGGCGGCCGAGGCCCCGGTGCCCATGAGCAGCGCGATGGCGCCGTCGTTGATCGGTGAGGAGTTGCCCGCGGTGACCGTGCCGTCCGGCGTGAAGGCCGGCTTGAGCCCGGCGAGCGTCTCGAGGCTGCTGTCGGGGCGTATCGACTCGTCCCGCGTGACGTCACCGACGGCCATCACGTAGTCGTCGTGCAGGCCTTTCTCCCACGCCTCCGCGGCGCGCTGGTGGCTGCGGACCGCCCACGCGTCCTGCTCGTCCCGACCGATGCCGAGCTCGTCGGCCACCCGCTCGGCGCATGCCCCCAGCGAGTCGGTCCACTGCGTCGGGAACCGTGGGTTGACCATGCGCCACCCGACCGTCGTCTGGTGCATCGCCATCGACTTGGGCACCGCCTCGTCAGGCTTCGGGATGACGTACGGCGCGCGGCTCATGCCCTCGACACCGCCTGCCACGACGTACCGCGCGTCACCGACGGCGAGTGCGCGCGCGGCCTGCACGACGGCCTCGCCGCCCGACGCGCACAGCCGGTTGACCGTGCTGCCCGGCACCGTCACCGGCAGGTCGGCCAGCAGGGCGGCCATCCGCCCCACGTTGCGGTTCTCCTCGCCGGCGCCGTTGGTGTTGCCGTAGACGACGTCGTCGATCGCCGCCGGGTCGAGCGCCGGGTTCCGTCGGACCAGCTCGCGCAGGGGCAGCGCGGCGAGATCGTCGGTGCGGATGGCCGCGAGGCCTCCGCGGTAACGTCCGAAGGGCGTGCGCACGGCGTCGAGGATGTAGGCGTCCATATGTCGTCATCTTGACCGTCGAAACGCGCGTGTGACAACCTCCGCAGCGTGTCGACCCCGCCCCGGAACGCACTCGTCACGGGCGCCGGTCGGGGCATCGGCCAGGCCGTCGCGGTCCGGCTGGCGCAGCACGGCTACCGCGTCGCGCTCACCGCACGCAGCGACGACCAGCTCGGCGAGACGGCACGGCTGTGCGCCGGCGACACCCTCGTCCTCCCGGCCGACATGCTCGACCGGGCCGCGCCGGACCGTGTGGTGTCCGAGGTCGAGCGGACCTGGGGGCCGGTCGACGTGCTGGTCGCCAATGCGGGGGCCGGCGAGTCGTCGCCGATCGCCCGGATGAGCGACGAGATGTGGCAGCGCCAGATCGACCTCAACCTCACCGCGCCGTTCCGGTGCGTGCGCCGGGTGGTGCCGTCGATGGTCGAGCAACGCTGGGGACGCATCGTGGTCCTCGCCTCGGTCGCCGCCAAGCGCGGCGAGCCCTACATCGCGGCGTACACCGCGGCCAAGCACGGCGTCCTCGGGCTGGTCCGC
>DASVBQ010000090.1:0-2838 GCA_036375795.1 Actinomycetes bacterium | reverse complement strand
CATGCACCGCGGCCCGCCCCGCCCGCTGCCGAGCTCGCTGCCGGCGATCGCGACGACCTCGATGCCGGCTTCGCGGAGCCGCTCGTTGGTCTCCACGTTGCGCTCGTACGCCACCGCGAGCCGCGGCCCGATCGCCAGCGTGTTGTTGCCGTCGTCCCACTGCTCACGCTCGGCGGTGATCGGGTCCAGCCCGGTGTCGATCACCCGCAGCGTGTCGATGCCCATCGCCTTCGCCGCCGCGACCATGAACGGCTCGGGCCCCTGCACGTTCACGTCGCCACCGTCGGTGACCGTGTAGGCCCGCAGGCTGTCGGCGATGTTCGGGTACATCACGACCGCGTCGACGTCGACCATCGTGCACACCGTGTCCAGGTGCATCGTCGCCCGCTCCTGCGCGATCGGCACGGCCAGCACCGTGGACGCGAGGCCGCGGTCGAACACCGTGCGCGCAAGCCGCTCCACACCGGCCGGTGTGGTGCGCTCGCCGACGCCCACCGCGACGGTCCCCGGCGCCAGCAGCAGCACGTCGCCGCCCTCGACCGGCTCGTGCTCCGGCCCGTGCACGATCTGCGTACCGGCGAACCGCGGGTGGTGCCGGTAGATCGCCTGCGTCAGCGACGTCTCGCGCATCCGGGCCGGCATCGCCAGGCTCGTCACGGCGACGCAGTCGCGCACCCACACGCTCGAGTCACGGGTGAACAGCAGGTTCGGCAGGGGGTCGATGACGAAGTCGTGCCGGTCCATGAAGCGGTACGTGAGGCCGCCGACCGGGGCCATCTCCTCGTGCGCCAGCCCCGCCATCAGGGTGGTGGCGAGGTCCTGCGGATGCAGTCCACGGAGGTACGTGGAGACGGCGCGGTGCAGGGACTCGCCGAGGCGCGGGTCGGCCAGCACCGCGGCGATCGTCTCCTCCCGGGCCGCCGCGGTCTCCAGCGCGCCGGCCAGCAGGTCGGCGAGGTAGAGCACCTCCACGCCGTGGTCGCGCAGCGCCTGGGCGAAGGCGTCGTGCTCGTCCTGCGCCCGACCGATCCACGGGATGCCGTCGAAGAGCAGTTTGTCGTTGTTGCGCGGGGTGAGCCGTTTGAGCTCCGGACCCGGCCGGTGCAGCATCACGGTCCGCAGCCGGCCGACCTCGCTGTCGACGCCGTGGGGCGCAGGGGTGTCCGCCATGGCCGGATCGTAGCCGCGTCGTCTCCGCGGCAGGTCGCCGGCGAGGTCGGCACGCGACGGGAGGTACCCGCACAATGGTGCGGATGCGTCGACCCGTCCTCCTCAGCCTGCTCCTGGCGCTGGCCCTGCAGGCCCTGGGAGTGGTTCAGGGCGACGTCCCCTCGCTCGACCGGGGGGTCCGGACCGCTCCGGTCTGCCCGACCGGGCCACCGGTCGGGACCCCGGTGCACCTGGTGGCCGACCTCGAGACCGTCCAGGTCCGCGACAGCGCCTCGCGCGGGCCGCTGATCGCGGCCGCGGACGCGATCGTCGCCAGCGGCAGCCCGCCGGTCACCTACCGGGGCGACGGCGACCCCGACCCGCTCCGCTACCTCTACGACGAGGGCGTGGCGCTGCGCCGGGTCACCGGCGTCCTCGGCTACGCGTACGCCGCGACGCACGACCCGAAGTACCTCGACACGCTGGCCGGCGTCGTCGTCGGCGTGGCCGCGTGGCCGGACTGGAACCAGGGCCACCCGCTGGACACCGCGCAGGTCGGCACGGCCGTCGCGCTGGCCTACTCCTGGACGCGGGACCGGCTGACCCCGCAGCAGCGCGAAGCGGTCACCGGCGTCCTGGTCGAGCGGCTGCTCGCGCCGTACGCCTGCGACGGCGGCGGGCTGGCCAGGTATCGCATCGCTACCGGAAACCAGGTCACCGTCGTCGGCTCCGCCGTGGTGCTCGCCGGTCTGGCCCTGCGCGCCGACGAGCCGCAGTGGTCGGCGACCGCCGTGAGGGCGGGGGCGGACGCCCTGCGGCGCTTCGCGAGCCCCGACGGGTCGGGTCGGTCGCTCGCCGACGGCCCGACCGCGGAGGGCCTGATGTACACCACCTACGAGGCGGCCAACCTCGCCCTGCTGCACGCGACGCTGCGCGCCGGTGCCGCGGACCCCGACCTGACGGGTGCGCTGGCCGGGACGGTCGGCCCGCTCGACCCGCTGGCCGACTGGAACGAGCGATGCGGCCGGGTCGCCGAGCCGAACGTGGAGGACGCCTGGGACGTCTACCCGTGGGTCGACCGAGCCACCGCGCTCGCCGCGATGGCCGCGTCCCCCGCTGCCGGCGGCAACGTCCGCGCGCTCCTCGACGCGCTGCAACAGGCCGGCCGGCTGACCGTGCCGGGGCACGGGACGGTGGCGGCCCCCGACGGCATCGCCGAGCTGGTGCTGTCGTCGCTGACCCCCGGCTCGGCGGTGACGCCACCGGTGCAGGCCCACGCGTCGGGCGGCCGGCCCGACGCGCGGCTCTACGGGTGCGCCACGAACGGCTCCATGTACGCGCTGCTCACCGGCATCCCGAACGACGCCCCGCACGGGCACGCCGACGTCGGCAACGTCGTGGTCAAGCACGGCGAGCAGACGGTGCTGGCCGACCTCGGGCAGCGCGACTACGGCTTCCGGGGCGCTCCGGTCTGGCGGGCCTCGACGAAGGCGCACACGACCATCGGCGTGCTTCGGCCGGACGGCGCGGTCGACCAGCAGCCGGATGGGTCGGGCGCGGTCTCCGCGGACGGCAACGGCCTGCTGATGACCAGCTCGACGGCGCTCGAGGGCGTGCCGACGTGGGAGCGGCGGGTGAGCCTCACCGAGTCCTCGGTGCGCATCGCGGACCGGCTGACCAGCAGCACGG
>DASVBQ010000222.1:0-6233 GCA_036375795.1 Actinomycetes bacterium | reverse complement strand
ATGCAGCCCGGCGTGCTCGGCGAGCTCCTGTCGCAGGCGTTCGCCGACGAGCGGGGATGCCGCATCAACCCGGCCCGGGCCGCCACCAAGCCGGTGCCCGCCGGCACCGCCGACGGCAGCTACGACACCGACTGCAACGGCACCGATGACACCACCCCGACCCTGTCCGGTGCCCAGGAGGGCCTGTCGACGACGCACCTCACCACCGCGGACCGTTGGGGCAACGTCGTGTCCTACACGCTGACGATCGAGCAGACCGGCGGCAGTGCGCTGACCGTCCCGCGGCGCGGCTTCCTCCTCAACAACGAGCTCACCGACTTCACGCTGGAGCCGACCGCGGGCGACCCCAACGCCCCCGGTGGAGGCAAGCGACCGCGCTCGTCGATGTCGCCGACCATCGTGCTCGACCGTGGCGCGCCGGTGCTGGCGCTCGGCTCGCCGGGCGGCTCCACGATCATCACCACGGTGCTCCAGGTGCTGCTCAACCGGCTGGACTTCGGCATGTCGCTGCCCGAGGCGGTGGCCGCCCCACGCGCCAGCCAGCGCAACACCAAGGACGTGCAGGCCGAGCCCGCCTTCGACCGGACGCTGCTCACCGTGCTCGGGCACACCTTCGCCGACCCGCCGGCCCCGGGGGAGATCGGCGCCGTGACCGGCATCGAGCTGCGCCGCAGCGGCCGAATGGTTGCAGTCGCCGAGCCGACCCGGCGCGGCGGCGGCAGCGCCGCGGTGGTGCGCCCGCGCCGCTGAGCGACCCGGACGAGCGGGTGCCTCGTACGCTGGGGTGATGCGCTTCGTCAAGGGACACGGCACGGAGAACGACTTCGTGCTGCTGCCCGACCCCGACGGCGCGCTCGACCTCCCGAGCGACCTGGTGCGGCGGCTGTGCGACCGCCGGGCCGGGATCGGCGGCGACGGGGTGCTGCGCGTGGTGCGCTCGTCCGCCGACCCGGAGGCCGCGGCGATGGCCCACCAGGCAGAGTGGTTCATGGACTACCGCAACGCGGACGGCTCGGCGGTGGAGATGTGCGGCAACGGCATCCGGGTCTTCGCCCGCTTCCTGGTCCGGGAGGGGCTGGTCGAGCCCGGCGACACGGCGATCGCGACGCGCGACGGTGTGAAGACCGTTCGCGTCGGCGCAGCAGGCGACGTCGCCGTCGACATGGGACCGGCCCGCCTGCCCGGAACCGACCGGAAGATCAGCGTGGGAACGCGGTCGTGGCCGGCGGTCGAGGTGGACATGGGCAACCCGCACGCCGTCGTGTTCGTCGACGACCTCGCCGACGCGGGCTCCCTGCGGGACGCACCGGCGGCCGACCCGGCCTTCCTGCACGGCGTGAACGTCGAGTTCGTCGTGGCCCGCGGGCCTCGCCACGTCGCCATGCGCGTCCACGAGCGTGGGGTGGGGGAGACCAGGTCCTGCGGGACGGGCGCCTGCGCGGTGATGGTCGCCGCCGCCCGCCGCGACGGCGTCGCCGGCCCCACGTCGTACGTCGTCGACGTGCCCGGCGGCCGGCTCACCGTCACCGAACGGGGGGACGGGCACGTCGAGCTGAGCGGTCCGGCCGTCCTGGTGGCCGAAGGAAATGTCGAGCAGGGGTGGCTCGAGGCGTGCGACCCTGGTAAGCGATGACAGCAGACGACATGCCAGCCGACGAGATCCCTCTCTACGACACCGACCCGCGCGACCACGACGGGGAGCAGTACGACCTGGCCGACCGGCAGGCGCTCCGGCGGGTGGCCGGCCTGTCGACCGAGCTCCAGGACATCACCGAGGTCGAGTACCGCCAGCTGCGGCTCGAGCGCGTGGTCCTGATCGGTGTCTGGACCGAGGGCTCGGCGCGGGAGGCGGAGAACTCCCTGGCCGAGCTCGCTGCGCTGGCCGAGACGGCTGGCTCGCAGGTGCTCGAGGGGCTGATCCAGCGACGGGACAAGCCGGATGCGGCGACCTTCGTGGGCTCCGGCAAGGCCCGCGAGCTGCGCGACATCGTCGTGGCCGAGGGCGCCGACACCGTGATCTGCGACGGCGAGCTCACGCCTGGGCAGCTCAGCCAGCTCGAGGCCGTGGTCAAGGTCAAGGTGATCGACCGAACCGCCCTGATCCTCGACATCTTCGCCCAGCACGCCAAGAGCCGTGAGGGCAAGGCGCAGGTGGCCCTGGCCCAGATGGAGTACATGCTGCCGAGGCTGCGCGGCTGGGGTGAGTCGATGTCCCGGCAGGCCGGTGGTGCCGGTGGCTCGGCGTCCGGCGGTGTGGGGACACGCGGCCCCGGTGAGACCAAGATCGAGACCGACCGGCGGCGCATCCACGCGAAGATGTCCAAGCTGCGCCGCGAGATCGCCGCGATGAAGACCGCGCGCGACACGATGCGCCAGGAGCGCAGGCGCAACGAGGTGCCGTCGGTCGCGATCGCGGGGTACACCAACGCCGGCAAGTCCTCCCTGCTGAACCGGCTGACCGGCGCTGGTGTGCTGGTCGAGAACGCGCTGTTCGCGACACTCGACCCGACGGTGCGTCGCGCGGAGACTCCCGACGGGCGCGACTACACCCTGGTCGACACGGTCGGGTTCGTGCGCCACCTGCCGCACCAGCTCGTCGAGGCGTTCCGCTCGACGCTGGAGGAGGTGGCCGACGCCGACCTCATCCTGCACATCGTCGACGGCTCGGACGCCGACCCCGAGGCCCAGCTGGCTGCGGTCCGGGGCGTGCTCGCCGACGTCGACGCGCAGGACGTTCCGGAGCTCGTGGTCGTCAACAAGGCCGACATCGCCGACCCGCTGGTGGTCGACCGGCTGCGCCGCCGCGAGAAGCACGTGGTGGTCGTCTCGGCGCGGACCGGTGAGGGGATGGAGGCGCTGCGGACGATCATCGCCCGCGAGCTGCCGCGCCCCGAGGTGCTCGTCGACGTCCTGCTGCCCTACGACCGGGGGGACCTGGTCTCGCGGATGCACGACGAGGGTGACCTGCTGCGTGAGGAGCACGTGGCCGAGGGCACCCGCGTCCGGGCTCGGGTGTCGCCGGCACTGGCTGCCGAGCTCGGGCCGTACGACGTCGCGCCGGTCGCCGCGGCCACCTGAGCGGAGCAGACCAACTCGCCGCTCAACTCGCGGCCGGTTCTTGACGATCACTTGACCATGCAGAGCGCCCACGGGGGGCGGTCGAGCCTGCCCAGACCGGTCGGGGCCGCCCTGGCGGTCCCGGCCGTCGTCGTCGCGGTCTCCGTGGTGCTGCCCGTCGCAGGGCTCGATGCCCCGGCGCTCCTCGTCGGGCGAGCCGCACTCGGCCTGGCCACGCTCGTCGCCGTGGTGGCTCTCGCCGCGCGCAGCCGCGGGGCCCGCTGGCGTCTCAAGCTGCCCTGGCTCCTGCTGTCGCTGGCGGCCCTGGCTCAGGGCGGGACGTACGGCCTCGGCGCGGGCCAGGGCGTCTGGCACGGTGACGCACCGGCCGCCGCCCACGTAGTCCTCGCCGGTGTCGTGGTGAGCGGGCTCTGGCTGCTGCCGGCCCCGGACGACAGCCGCCGCGGCCTGCTCCGGACCGCGCTCGACGCAGCCGCCGCCGGTCTCGCGTTCGCCATCCCGGCCGGTGAGGCGATGCTGCCCGGCGGGTCGCTCGTGCCCGACGACTCCACGAGGCTGGTCCACCCGCTCGTCGACGTCCTCCTCGCGACCGTGGCTGTCGCTGTCCTCGCCCGGGCCCGCCGGGCGGGCGGGCTGGGCATCGCCCCACTCGTCGCCCTCACCGGTGGGGCGGTCCTGATGTCCGTCGTCGACCTGCTGGTGCACCGGGACGTCGCCGCGACCGTGGGCCTGGGACTGACCACCGCATCCCTGATGCTGTGGACTCTGGGCGCGTGGCTGCCGCCGGAGGACATGGAGTCCGACCGCGCCGTCCTCTGGCGCGAGCGCGTGGCCGTGCTCGTGCCGCTCGCGCCGCTCACCGTCGCGGGCGCCGTGCTGCTGGGCTCGACCGTCTTCCACCAGCCCCTCACCGCGCTGACCCTGGTCTGCGCGGTGCTGCTCGCGGCCGCGCTCATCACCGGAGGTGCGCTGGCCCGGCTGGACGGGCTGACGACCGAGCGGACCCTCGACGAGCTCGTCCTCAAGCGCACCGTCACGCTGGGCACCCGGGAGAAGTGGTTCCGCTCCTTGGTGCAGAACTCCTCCGACATCATCACGGTCGTCGACTCGCGCGGTGTCGTGCGCTACCTGACCCCGTCGGTGAACCGCATCCTCGGGCACGACCCGCAGGCCCTGGTGGGCACGCTGGTTGCCGACCTGCTTCGCCCGCCGGACGCCCGCCGGCTGCGCTCGGCGCTGACCACGGCGGCGCGCAGCCCGGGGCGGCCGGTGACCCTGGAGTTCCCGATCTGGGCCAAGGACGGCAGCTGGTGCGACACCGAGACCACAGTCACCTCGCTGGTCCACGACCCCGACATCCGTGGCCTGGTCCTGAACACCCGTGACGTCTCCGAGCGGCGCCGGCTCGAGGAGCAGCTGACCCACCAGGCGTACTCCGACGGGCTCACCGGGCTGGCCAACCGGGCGCTGTTCCGCTCCAAGGTCGAGCTCGCGCTCAAGGTCGCGCTGGCCGCCCGCGAGGTCGCGGTCCTGTTCCTCGACCTGGACGGGTTCAAGGCGGTCAACGACACGCAGGGCCACCACGTCGGGGACGAGCTGCTCTGTCTCGTGGCGAAACGACTGACGAGCTCGGTGCGGCCCGGCGACGTGGTGGCCCGCCTCGGCGGCGACGAGTTCGCCGTGCTGGTGACGGGCCCGGCGGCCGAGCAGGGGGCGGTGTGGGTGGCCGAGCGGGTCCGCCGTTCGCTCTCCGCACCGTTCGCGCTCGACGGGCGCGAGGTGTCGCTCGGCGCCTCGACCGGGATGGCGGTGAGCGACACCGGCGACGAGACGGCCGACCAGCTGCTGCGCAACGCCGACCTCGCGATGTACCGGGCGAAGGGCCGTCGCGACCTGACGTTCGTACGGTTCGAGGCGCAGATGCACGACGCGCTGCTGGCCCGGGTGCAGGCCGAGTCGGACCTGCGACAGGCCGTGACGCGCGGCGACCTGGTGCTGCACTACCAGCCGGTCGTCGAGCTCCTGAGCGGGCGGGTGATCGGCGTCGAGTCGCTCGTGCGATGGAACCATCGAGAGCTCGGGCTGATCTCGCCGGGACGGTTCATCCACCTGGCGGAGGAGACCGGCCTGGTCAACGAGATCGGCCGGTGGGCGCTGAAGGAGTCCTGCCGGCAGGCGGCCCGCTGGCAGCGGTACGCCGGGCCCGGCGGTCGCTTCAAGGTGGCCGTCAACGTCTCCGCCCGCCAGCTCGAGGCGGGGCTGCCGCGGCTGGTCCGCGACGCCTTGTCGCACAGCGGGCTGCCCGGTCAGGCGCTCACGCTGGAGATGACCGAGAGCGTGCTGATGGACCGCACCGACGAGGTCGTCGAGCTGCTGCGGCGGATCAAGACCATGGGAGTCCGGGTCGCCGTCGACGACTTCGGGACCGGCTACTCGTCCCTGTCGTACCTGTCGCGGTTCCCGGTCGACATCCTCAAGATCGACCGGTCGTTCGTGCAGCGCCTCGGCGAAGAGGGTGGCCAGGACGAGCTGGTCCGGACCATCGTGCGCCTGGGGGAGTCGCTGCGGCTGGAGACCGTCGCCGAGGGCGTCGAGACGGCGAACCAGCGGGCGGCACTGGAGGAGATGGGGTGCGTCTTCGGCCAGGGCTACCTGTTCGCGCGACCCATGCCGGCCGACGAGATCGACGAGCTGCTGGGCTCCCAGAGTCCCCGCGAGCCAGGCGCCATCGCGGAAACGGTCACGCGCGCGTGCACATAGCCGACGGGGTCGACGGCGGCTGCGGCTAACCTCGGGCGGTGACCGCTGCAGCCGACGAGGCCCAGGTGCGCAAGCTGCTGGCGGCGGCGGTCGAGGCCGTCGGCGGCAGTGAGCGCCCTGGCCAGGTGCGCATGGCAGAGGCCGTCGCCGAGGCCATGCGCGAGGGCAGGCACCTGCTGGTCCAGGCCGGGACCGGCACCGGCAAGTCGCTGGCCTACCTGGTGACGGCGCTGCTGCACGCCGAGACGGTGGTGGTCGCGACGGCGACCATCGCCCTGCAGAACCAGGTCGTCGACCGTGACCTGCCGGCGCTGGTCGACGCTGTCGAGCCGCTGCTGGGCCGGCGTCCCGCGTACGCGATCCTCAAGGGGCGCAGCAACTACCTGTGCCGCAAC
>DASVBQ010000219.1:0-8718 GCA_036375795.1 Actinomycetes bacterium | reverse complement strand
AAGCGGCTGGTGGCCAGCCTCGCCGTCGCAGGTCGGGAAAACGGTTACTCCACGAAGAAGCGGCGCAAGGTGCTGCTCGCTGCCTCCGCTGGCTACCGCGAGGCGATGCGCGACTTCGCCACGTCGGGCAACCTCGCTGTGTGGTACTCCCACCTCGACATGGACCACGTCCTGGAGCTGATCGGCAACCGGCTCGACGCCGCCCGCCAGGCGCGCACCCAGGCGGCCCTCGACAAGGCCCGCACGCGGGACAGCGTCCAGGCGCTCGCCAAGCTGACGAAGGTCGTGGACGGCCGGGCCCGCATCGTCAGCCAGCCCCCGCTCATCGTCCCGGTGGAGGAGCTGTGGAGTGACGAGGACGCGGAGGTCCTGTACCAGCAGCTGACGACTCTCGTCAGGTCCTACCGTCGCACGCTGCAGGCGGACCGTCGGCACCTGCTCGAGCAGTTCAAGCTGGTGCAGGTTGCGCGCAAGGTCGTTGGTGTCGGCAGTGTCGGCACCCGGGCGTTCATCCTTCTCTTCGAAGGGCTCGACGCCGGCGACCCGTTGTTCCTGCAGGCCAAGGAGGCCCAACCGTCGGTGCTCTCGGGGTTCGTCAAGACCAGCGGCTTCAAGAACCAGGGCGAACGTGTGGTGACCGGCCAGCACCTGATGCAGGCCACCAGCGACATCTTCCTCGGCTGGCAGCGCACCACCAGTCGGGACGGGGTCGACCGGGACTTCTACCTCCGCCAGCTGCGCGACGGGAAAGGGTCGGTGGTGGTGGAGAACCTGGCGTGGGACGCCATGGCCTTGTACGGCCGGCTCTGTGCCCAGACGTTGGCGCGTGCCCATGCCCGCTCCGGCGACCGGGTCGCCATCGCCGCCTATCTCGGCTCCAGCGACCGGTTCGACAACGCGGTGGCCGACTTCGCCGAGACCTACGCTGACCAGAACGCGCTCGACCACGAGGCGCTCGCCGACGCAGCCGCCACCGGGCGGGTCACCGCCCAGACCGGTGTCTAGCAGCCGCAGGGCTACTCGATCACGCGCAGCGCGGACGGGACGTCCATGCGGCGCAGCCGCCGCACCGTGAACAGCGGGGCCACCGCCACGGCCAGCACGCCGAGCGCGAACGCGGTGGCGACCGTCGTGGCGGAGAGCACCGGGCTCAGCCCGAAGTCAGGCGCCGTCTCGGCGAGCAGGCTGCCCACCATCCAGGACAGCACGCCGAAACCGGCGGCGAGCCCGAGCACAGTGCCGAGCAGTCCGGTGAAGGCGCTCTCTGTGGTCTGCATAGCCAGCAGGCTGCGGACCGGGAGACCGTAGGCGAGCATCGTCGCGTTCTCACGGGCACGTTCGTCCACGGCGATGCTGGCCGCGTTGAACGCGATGAGCAGGGCGAGCAGCAGCACGACGCCGGCCGCCACGATGAGGATCGAGGTGAACTGCTCCAGCGCGGTCTCCAGCGCGTCGGTCGTCGCGGTGACCGACTGCGCCGACGCCACCACTGGCGACGCCAGCATGGCCCGCTGCACGTCCTCGGGCGGGACACCCGCCTCCGGCACCGTCTGGACCAGGTTGACCAGTCCCGCGAAGCCGAAGCGAGATGCGACAGAGGCATCGGCGTACGCCGGCACCCGCACCGGGTCGGGGTGTGTCCCGGCCACTCGCATGCGCGACTGCACCGTGCGGAACTGGTCGGCACCCACTCGCTGCGGGTGGCTGACGACCACATGGTCGCCCGGTGCCACCCCGAGATCGGCGGCGGCCTTGCGGGACAGCAGGATCTCGTCCCGGCCGCGTGGCGCCGCACCGTCGCTGACGGTGGGCGTCCACACGCTGTCCGGCGAGAGCGTCTGCAGCACGACATCGACGTGGGCGGCGCCTGCCGACCTGTCCACGGCCCGCACGGTGGCCGGCAGGGACAGCCCGGTGCTCGCGTCCGCCACCCCGGTGGCCGCGGTCACCCGGCTGACCTGCGGCGACCCGGCCGGCTGAAGGCCGAGCAGCTGGACGCTGACCCGGCGTGGAGCGTCGTGCGCGACCTCCCGTTTCTCCTGGTCGATGGCGCTCGCGAAGGAGTCCAGCATGCCGAAGATCGCCACCAGCGCGGTCACCGCGGCGCCGATGCCCAGGGCGGTGAGCATCGTGCGGCGAGGTGTGCGCAGCACGTTGCGCAGCGGCATGCGGCGGATGCTCGATCGGGCGAGGGACACCCGGCCCAGCCACGGCGCCGGCCCGCCACCGCGTCCGCGCCCCGCGAGGTGACCCACCCGGATCGCCTCGACAGGCTCCACCCGGACGGCGCGCCACACCGGCCAGCACACGGCGACCATCGGTAGCAGGAAGCCCAGCGCGGCCGCCCGGGCGAACGCACTCATCTGGAACGAGGTGTCCCACACCGGCAGCGGCAGAAGCGTCTTGAACGTGTCGGAGAGCGCTGCGCCTACCGCCGCACCCATCAGGACGCCGAACACGACGCCGATCAGCGCGATCTGCCCGCCGAGCAGCAGTGGGCGCACCGCGAGCACCGAACGGGGCACACCGAGGGCCATACCGACGCCGATCTCGCGTCGCTGGGCCTCGACGATCCGCCCGGTGAGGTTGAACGCAGCAAAGGCCGCACCGGCCAGGATCAGCCCGGCCACGACGTTCCACACCTTCTGGTCGTTCTCGATGTCGCGGTACAGCAGCCGGTAGGAGGGCATCCCGGCGCGAGTGGTGACGCTCGCGCTCACGGCCGTCTGTCCCTCGCGGAGAGCCTCCTGCAGCTCCCGTTTCACGCTGCGTGCGTCATCGCTGTCCCGGAGGGTGAGCACGAGGTCGTTGACCCGGCCCGGCGACCGGGAGATGCGCTGAGCGGTGGCCAGCGACGTGTAGAGCGCCGCGTAGGTCGAGTGGGAGAAGAACCCGGTGCCCCCCTCGCCGGTGACGATGAGGTTGTCCGGCCACTGCCCGTGCCCCGCGTACCGCACAGCCTGGTCGCCGCTCACCCGGAGGCGCCCGGACGCCGGCAGCCCGTGGTAGTCGGCGAAGTTGCGCTCGAGCACCACCACCGGCTGGCCGGTGTCCGCCGCAGTCAACGGGTGGCCGGCCGACACGTACACGTCGTCGATCGGTTGCCCGCTCGCCGGCCGGCCCGTGCCCAGGACCTCGCCGGTGACCAGCAGGTCCTCGCCGGCCCCGAGGACCTCGACCTGGATCGGCTGGACCAGCCGCTCCTCCGCCGCGGTGACCTTGTCGATACTGGGGATCCCGGACAGGACGTCCAGCAGCGCACCGTGCGGCGCGGTCGTCCCGGCGCTCAGTCGCAGCCGGACATCGTGGGTGTTGAGGGCTGCGAAGCTCTTGTCGTTCGACACACGCCGCCAGGTGGCCGAGCCGGTGAACGCGGCGTAGGTACCCGTCCCGAGGGCGATGACGATGGCGATGGCCAGGACCACCAGCCACCGGGCGCGGAGGTCCCGCCAGGACCAGCGCAGCCACAACGTCGCGGGTCCCACGGCCGCCTACCAGTGCAGGTCTCGGATGGCCGCCCGGCCTCCGCGAGGCAGCCCGTCGCTGACGATGCGCCCGCTGGAGAGCTCGACGACCCGGTCGGCGACCCGCGAGATCTCCCGGTTGTGCGTGACGACGAGCACGGTCTTCCCGGCATCCGCCTGCGCCTGCAGCAGCTCGAGGATCTGCACCCCGGTGCGGAAGTCGAGCTCGCCGGTCGGCTCGTCGGCGAGCAGGATCGGGTTGCCGGTGGCCAGGGCCCGGGCGATTGCGACGCGTTGCTGCTCGCCACCCGAGAGCTGGTGTGCGAAATGCCGCATCCGGTCCCCGAGCCCGACCTGGTCCAGCACGTGCGCGGCGACGTCGGCGGCGTGCTCCCGACCCGCGATGTCGGCGCCGAACTGGACGTTCTCGAGCGCGGTGAGCGCTGGGAACAGGTTGAAGGACTGGAAGATGAAGCTCACCGTGTGCCGCCGCACGAGCTGGCGCTCCCGCTGGGAGCTCCCGGTGATGTCCCTCCCGGCGATGCGCACGGTCCCGCTCGTCGGCGTGTCGAGCGCTCCGACGAGGTTGAGCAGCGTCGTCTTGCCCGAGCCGGACGGGCCGAGGATCACCAGCAGGGCTGTCTCGTCCACGTGGATGTTGACGTCGGCGAGCGCGGTGACCGTGGTGCTGCCGACGCGGTAGCTCTTGCAGACGTCGTCGAGGTCGATGCGCGTGCCGAGCGGCCCAGCAGTCGGCACGGTAAGGCTCGGCTCGCCGGTAGCCATGCCACGAGTGTCCGGCCGCGCTCCAGGGCCCGGCCACTGCCGAACGTCCCGGCGCCGATGGCCATCGTCCCCTCCGCGGTCGACCGACGGCGCCGGAGAGTCGCCCGACCGGGTGACCTTGCCCCCGTACGGGCGATCCGATGATCAGAAGCCCCTGCCGGGCGCGCCCCGCCCGCCGTACCGTGTCAGGGTGCCCACAGAGGGTGTCGAGAGGATCGCCGTGCCGTCCACGCCAGACGAGTCGTACGACGCGGCGGTCTCGGCTGCCCTGCCGGCTCTCGCGACGGGCGTCGCCGGTCTGTTCGGCCTGCTCACCGGGCTGCACCTGATCATGCTCGAAGGCACCGCCCGGACCGTGATGGTCGCGGCCGCGGCGGCCACGACGCTGCTCTTCGGGGCAGTCGCACTCGGCCTGCACTGGAGACCGGTGCCGGCACATCTGGCGCAGCCGCTGACCGCGGGCCTCCTGCTGGTCGTCGTCGCGAACTCGGTCGGTCACCTCGTGCTGGTGGACGAGCCGCGGCAGACGACCAACGTGATGCTGGTCCTCGTCGGCACGGGCGCCGTGCTGCTCTCCCTGCGCTGGCTGTTCGCGACTCTCTACCTGACGTGGGGGGGCTGGGCCGTCGGCGGTTTCGTGGTCGGCCCGTCCGAGCAGTGGCCGCACTACGTGCTGGGCGTGGTCGTCGCGACCCTGATCGCCGTCGGGGTCAACCACCTGCGCCGGTCCAGCGTGCGCCAGCTCGCCGAGTCGCGGGCGGCCGCCGAGGCGGCCGCGGTTCGTGACCACCTCACCGGCGTCGCCAACCGGCGCGGCCTGGCGATGGTCGGCGCCCAGATGGTCGAGCAGGCCCGGCGACAGGGCGACGCCGTCCACTGCATCTTCGTCGACATCGACGAGCTGAAGAGGGTCAACGACGCGCTCGGTCACGCCGCCGGCGACGACGTGATCGTCGCCGTGGCCGAGGCACTGCGGTCGGTCACCCGGGCCACCGACGTCGTCGCCCGGTGGGGCGGCGACGAGTTCTGCGTGGTCGGACCCGGGCCGGGCATGCCCCCGCTCGAGCTCGAGCGGCGCGTCCGGGACAGCGTCGTGCTGCATACCCAGCTGCCGGACGGTCTCTGGCCGGTCCAGGTGAGCGCCGGTGGCTCGATGCTCGCTCCGTGGGACGCAGGCACTCTCGAGACGTTGCTGGGCAAGGCCGACCAGGAGATGTACCTGCGTCGCAGCCTGCGCAAGGAGAGGTCCGCGCCCACCCGGCGCACCGCGACGGCGGAGTAGGCCCGTCCGGCGCCCTGCGACGGGTTCTCCCGAGCCACCGGCTGTCGGCGTCCGTTATGGTGTGGTCATGCGTACCGGACTGCTCCTTATCGAGCCGCGCTGACGATCGCGAGCACCACGTCAGCGCGGCCGCCCCTCCCTGGGAGGGGCTTTTCTGTGTCCAGCAACGGACTGTCCGGACCGACCGAGCCTCAGCGGCCGACGAGAGAGCACGACGACGATGAGTGAGACAGCACCCCGCCCGACCGGCGCGGCAGCCGACGCCGAGACCCCCCACCGCTACACGGCCGCGCTGGCCGCGGAGATCGAGCGCGTCTGGCAGGACCGGTGGGAGCGGGAGGGGACCTTCCAGGCGCCCAACCCGTCGGGACCTCTGGGCGACCCGGACGCCGTCGCGGCGCGGCCGAAGAAGTTCGTGCTGGACATGTTCCCGTACCCCTCGGGCGTCGGGCTGCACGTCGGCCACCCGCTGGGCTACATCGCCACGGACGTCTACAGCCGGTTCAAGCGGATGACCGGTCACAACGTCCTGCACGCGCTGGGCTACGACGCGTTCGGCCTGCCCGCGGAGCAGTACGCCGTACAGACCGGGCAGCACCCGCGGGTCACCACCGAGGCCAACATCGCGACGATGCGGGCCCAGCTGCGGCGACTGGGCCTGGCGCACGACGCCCGGCGCAGCGTCGCCACCACGGACGTCGAGTTCTACCGATGGACCCAGTGGATCTTCCTGCAGATCTACAACTCGTGGTACGACCCCGAGCAGCAGCGCGCCCGGCCCATCGCCGAGCTGGAGGCCGAGCTGGCCGCCGGCACCCGAGCTGTTCCGGACGAGGTGCCGGGTGCGGCGCCGGGCAGCAGCTGGGACCAGCTGGGCGAGGTCGCCCGTCGCAGGGTCGTGGACGCACACCGGCTGGCCTACCTGTCCCACTCGCCGGTCAACTGGTGCCCCGGGCTGGGCACGGTGCTGGCCAACGAGGAGGTGACCGCCGAGGGACGCAGCGAGCGCGGCAACTTCCCCGTCTTCAAACGCGACCTGCGGCAGTGGATGATGCGCATCACGGCGTACGCCGAGAGGTTGCTGTCCGACCTGGACCGCCTGGACTGGCCCGAGTCCATCAAGCTGATGCAGCGCAACTGGATCGGCCGCTCCGAAGGGGCCCGGGTCGGCTTCCCCAGCACGGCCGGCGCCATCGAGGTCTTCACGACCCGACCGGACACGCTGTTCGGAGCGACCTTCATGGTGCTGGCTCCCGAGCACCCGATGGTCGACCAGATGGCGTCGGGGGCGTGGCCCTCCGACGTACCTCCGGCCTGGACGGGCGGGGCCGCCACGCCGCGCGACGCGGTCCAGGCGTACCGGCGGTCCACCGAGCTGCGGACCGAGCTGGAGCGGCAGACCGAGGGCTACGAGAAGACCGGTGTCTTCACCGGCGGCTACGCCACGAACCCGGTGACCGGCGAGGCGATCCCGGTCTTCGTCGCGGACTACGTGCTGATGGGCTACGGGACCGGGGCGATCATGGCGGTCCCCGGCCAGGACGAGCGGGACTGGGAGTTCGCCAAACGGTTCGGGCTGCCGATCATCCGCACCGTCCAGCCGCCCGAGGGCTGGGCGGGAGAGGCGTACGTCGGCGAGGGACCGGCCATCAACTCCGCCAACGACACCATCAGCCTGGACGGCCTGGACGTCGCGACCGCCAAGGCGCGCATCATCGACTGGCTGGAGGAGCGCAGCTTCGGCACCCGCACGATCACGTACAAGCTGCGCGACTGGCTGTTCAGCCGGCAGCGCTACTGGGGCGAGCCGTTCCCGATCGTCTACGACGAGGACGGGCTGCCTCGCGGGCTGCCCGACTCGATGCTGCCCGTCGAGCTGCCGGAAGTCGACGACTACTCCCCGAAGACCTTCGCCGAGGACGACAAGACCAGCGAGCCGCAGCCGCCGCTGGCGCTCGACACCGACTGGGTCGAGGTGACGCTGGACCTGGGGGACGGCCCGCGGAAGTACCGGCGTGAGACCAACACCATGCCGCAGTGGGCGGGGTCGTGCTGGTACGAGCTGCGGTACCTGGACCCGACGAACACCGAGCGGTTCGTCGACCCGGAGGTCGAGCGGTACTGGATGGGGCCACAGGGTGGCGACCACCCGGGCGGCGTCGACCTGTACGTCGGCGGCGCCGAGCACGCAGTCCTGCACCTGCTGTACGCCCGGTTCTGGCACAAGGTGCTGCACGACCTGGGCCACGTGTCGAGCTGCGAGCCGTTCCACCGGCTGTTCAACCAGGGCTACATCCAGGCGTACGCGTACACCGACGAGCGTGGCGCCTACGTGCCGGCGGAGGAGGTGGAGGAGGACGGGCACGGCGGTTTCACCTGGTGCGGGAAGGCCGTCAAGCGCGAGTACGGGAAGATGGGCAAGAGCCTGAAGAACATGGTGACGCCGGATGAGATGTGCGACACGTACGGCGCCGACACCTTCCGGCTGTACGAGATGTCGATGGGCCCGCTGGATGTCTCCCGACCGTGGGAGACCCGCGCCGTGGTCGGCTCGCACCGGTTCTTGCAGCGGCTGTGGCGAAACGTCGTCGACGAGCAGACCGGCGAGGCGCGGGTGGTCGACGAGGCGGCGGACGACGAGACCCGTCGGCTGCTGCACCGGACGATCGACCAGGTGCGCCGGGACATGGAAACCATGTCGAACAACACGGCGGTCGCGCGGCTGATCGAGCTGAACAACCACGTGGTGAAGAAGGGCGTGACGCACCGCGAGGTAGCTGAGGCGATGGTGCTGATGGTCGCACCGCTGGCGCCGCACCTGGCCGAGGAGCTGTGGTCGCGGCTGGGTCATGCCGAGTCGCTGGCCTACGAGCCGTTCCCGACCGCGGATCCCTCCCTGCTGGCGGTGGAGTCCGTGACCTGCGTGCTGCAGGTGGCCGGGAAGGTGAGGGATCGGATCGAGGTGTCGCCGGAGGTGTCCGAGGACGAGCTGCGCGCGAAGGCGCTGGCCTCGGAGGCCGTGCAGCGGGCGCTGGACGGTCGGGGCGTGCGCACCGTCGTGGTTCGCGCCCCGCGCCTGGTCAACGTCGTGCCCGCATGAGCCGGGTCGCCGTCGTCACCGACTCGACGTGCTACCTGCCGGCGCAGCTGGTCCGCGAGTGCGACATCGAGGTGGTGCCGCTGCAG
>DASVBQ010000217.1:0-2211 GCA_036375795.1 Actinomycetes bacterium | reverse complement strand
TCGTCCGGTCCACCGCGGGGCTCCGGCGGGCCCTGCGGGCGATCGTAGTAGTGATGACGGCGCCGCGGTACGTCGGGTTGTAGAGCCGCATCTGCGGCCCAAATAGCCTTCCGGAAGCCGCGGATGCGGCTTAGGCTCCCGGGCTGTGAGCGTCTTCCGGATCAGCGAGGCGGCCGAGCTGCTCGGCGTCAGCACCGACACGCTGCGCAGATGGGCCGAGTCGGGGCGGATTCAGACCACCACCCATCCATCCGGCCGGCTCGGCGTGGAGGGCACCGTCCTGGCTGCCGCCGCCCAGGCCGCGGCCGACATCAGCGACCCCGGGACGGTCGCCAAGCAGTCGGCCCGCAACCGGTTCCGCGGCATCGTCACCCGGGTCACCAAGGACACGGTCATGGCACAGGTCGAGATGCAGGCCGGACCGTTCCGGGTGGTGTCGCTGATGAGCAGGGAGGCCGCCGACGACCTCGGGCTCGAGCCCGGCGTGGTCGCGGTCGCGGCCGTGAAGTCGACGGCCGTCGTCGTCGAGATCCCCGAGGGCAGCCCGTGAGGCGCTGGGCCGGGGTGTGTGCCGTCGTGGTGGTGGTTGCCGGCTGCGGGGGAGGGTCCGGCACGGGCGCCGCGGGCGCCGAGGGCGACGACCTCGGAGGCACCCTGACGGTGCTGGCAGCCTCCTCGCTGACGGAGTCGTTCACGACGCTCGGGAAGCGGTTCGAGCGGGCTCACCCGGGCACCAGGGTGCAGCTCAGCTTCGCCGCCAGCTCCGAGCTCGCCTCGCAGGTGACCGCGGGGGCGCCGGCCGACGTCTTCGCCTCGGCCAGTCCGGAGACGATGCGGCAGGTCGTCGATGCCGGGGCGGTCGAGGGACGACCTGCGGTCTTCGCCCGCAACCGCCTGGAGGTCGCGGTCCCGGCCGGCAACCCAGGCGACGTGACGGGTCTGGCAGACCTCGCCCGTCCTGAACTGCGGGTCGCGCTGTGCGCGCCGGAGGTGCCCTGCGGGGCGGCGGCGGAGAAGGTCTTTGCGGCCGCCGATGTCGAGCCGGCGCCGGACACCTTCGAGGCCGACGTGAAGGCGGCGCTGACCAAGGTCACACTCGGCGAGGTGGACGCGGCCCTCGTCTACCGCACCGACGTGCGAGCGGCCGGTTCCGACGTCGAGGGCATCGAGTTCGCGGAGGCGGCAGAGGCTGTCAACGACTACCCGGTGGCGGTGCTGCGGGACGCGCCGAACCGGGCCGCTGCCCGGGCGTTCGTGGCAATGGTCCGCTCCGAGGAGGGTCTGGCCGTCCTCTCCCGGGCCGGGTTCGAGCGACCGTGACGCGCGACGGACGAGCGAGCTCGCGCGACGACCGTCCGTCGGGCTTGCCGTCGGCGCTGTTGCCGCTCGCTGCGCTCGGTCTGCTCTTCCTCATGCTGCCCGTGGCCGGGCTCGTCGTGCGGGCGCCGTGGAGCACGCTGCCCGACCTGCTCACCCGCCCGGAGTCGCTGGACGCGCTGCGCCTGTCGCTGCTCTGCGCGACCCTCGCGACGCTGGTCTGCCTGGTGCTGGGCGTGCCGCTCGCCTGGCTGCTCGCCCGTGCTCGCTTCCGCGGCCGGGCGGTGGTACGGGCACTCGTGATGGTGCCGCTCGTGCTCCCCCCGGTGGTCGGTGGCGTCGCGCTGTTCACGGCGTTCGGGCGGCGGGGCATCGTCGGTCGGCCGTTGGACGACTGGGTCGGCGTGAGCCTGCCGTTCACCACGCCTGCAGTCGTGCTGGCGGAGGCATTCGTTGCGATGCCCTTCCTGGTGATCGCGGTCGAGGGTGCGCTGCGGGGGGCGGACCGGCGGTACGAGGACGCGGCGGCCACGCTCGGTGCCTCGAGCTGGTACACGTTCCGCCGGGTCACCCTTCCGCTCGTGCTGCCAGGGTTGGCCGCCGGCGCGGTGCTCTGCTGGGCCCGGGCGCTCGGCGAGTTCGGCGCGACCATCACCTTCGCCGGCAACTTCCCGGGCACCACCCGCACGATGCCGGTGGAGGTCTACCTCGCGCTGCAGCGCGATCCCGAGGCCGCCATCGCACTGTCGCTCGTGCTGCTGCTGGTGTCCGTGGCGGTGCTGGCTGCCCTGCGCGAGCGCTGGCTCGGGGTGTCCACGTGACGGGGGAGGCGCTGGAGGCCGACCTGCACGTCGTACGCGGGACCCTCGACCTGCGGATCGCCCTGTCCGCCGC
>DASVBQ010000209.1:0-2913 GCA_036375795.1 Actinomycetes bacterium | reverse complement strand
GGTACGGCCGGATCGGGCTGAGCCGCGACGACCTCGACGCGGAGCTGCGCTCGTTCTACGGCCGACTCTTCGCGCAGTTCGCGGCGCAGCGCGGTGCGACACGGTGGGGGGAGAAGACGCCGTTTCACACCTGGCACGTCGTCCGCCTGGCCCGGGTGTTCCCCGACTGCGTGTTCGTCGGGACGGTGCGCCACCCCGGCGCTGTCGCGTCGTCCCTGCACGAGCGGTTCGGCTACCCGTGGGAGCAGGGTGTGCGGCACTGGATGCGCTCCACCACCGAGCTCGTGCACCGAGGGTCGCGGCTCGCGGACCGCGTGGCGCTGTGCCGCTACGAGGACCTGGTCACCGAGCCGCAGCCGGTGCTGCGCGAGCTGGTCGCGTGGCTGGGCGAGCCGTGGTCGGAACAGGTGCTCTCCTTCCACGAGGTGCACCGGGACCGCGGGACGGCCGGCGAGGTCGAGGGCCGGACCCGGTCCGACCAGCCTCTGGACCCCGGGCGGGTCGCCAGGTGGACGGGCACCCTCGACGGCGACGGCCGCCGGCTGCTCCGGCGGACGGCCGCGCTGGCCAGGGTGCTCGGCTACGACCTGGACGAGCCGCTGCCCGTGGCGCCGATCTCCGACGTCCGGATCGCGACCGGGGCGGACCTCACCGCGCTGGTCGCCGCCCCGGAGTCCGGCGTGGACTGGCGCGCCGGGCCCCGGCCGACCCTGGAGAACCGGCCGATGCGGTCCGACGACATCAAGCGCCTGCGCCGGCTCGCAGCCGTCGGGGCCGGGCGGGTGCCGCCGGCGCGATCGAGGCCGTCGTGGTCCCGGCGGGCCAAGGACCGGGTCCCACCCGGGGTCCGCCGCCGGCTCGCAGCGCTCCGGCGGCGGCCGCGCTGAGCGGGCCGCGTCGGCGAGGTCGCTCGATCGGCTCTTTGCCTGGCGGGTGATCGCGAGCATCATCCACACAGGCGACGCAAGCGGGTTGGCTCGATGGGGGACCGGCCATGGTTGACGACGCACGACGACTCGAGGGTGTCCTCGAGCTGCGCATCCACGGCATCAACAACACCTCGCCCGCCGCGATGCTCGACCTGCCAGAAGGCTCGATCGAGCGGGTCGTCGGCGACGACCTCGCGAGCTTCTGGCGGGAGCAGGACGGGGCCCAGGCCGGGCTCGAGCCGGGTGACCGTGGGTGGCGGCCGACGGGGCTGACGCGCGAGGCGTACTCGTGGGGCGGGCTGGCCCGCAACACTCCGGACGTGCCAGGGGAGGGTCCGCTGTCGGCGATCGGCCGCGGGATCGCCCGGGTCGGGTGGGCGCTGCTGCTGCCGTTCGGGATAGCCAACGTCGCGTACTGGACCAGGCGACTGCAGACCGCCGACGACGACGACACCGACCCCTCGCGTGGCCGGGGGGCCGGCAGCGCTCGTCTGTTCGCGCTGGGCCTCACGGCCCTGACCGTGGTGACCGCCTGCGAGGTGGCGATGGACCTCGTCGCCACCCAGTGCTACCGCGACCAGGTGCCGCGCTGTGACCGGTTGCCGAACGTGGTCGACCTGCTGGCCGGGCGCGAGACGGCGCTGCGCCTGGTGATGGCCGCCGTCGTGCCGCTCGGCCTGCTGCTCGTGCTCTACCTGCTGTCGTCGGTCACACGCTCCTACTACGAGCGGTCCACGTCGGAGGCGTACGCGGCCCGTGGAGTGGCCCGGCAGCCCCGCAGGGTGCTGCTTGCCACGCCCGGCTTCTGGTCCGGGGAGGCGATGGTGGGCCGGCTCGTCCGGCTGCACCTCTCGGTCGGCGTGGCCCTCGTAACCCTCGCCATGGCCTGGCCCGCAACCTTCGGTGGTGGTGCCGACTGCCGAGCCGCTTCCTCACTGGTCGAGAGCGCGTGCTGGGACCAGGTCTACGGCCGCGACCCGGCGTTGCACGGCTGGCTGGTGACGTGCACGCTCGCAGCGGTCATCGTCCTCGTCGTGTCCGGGGTGACCAGCTGCCGACGTGCGACTGATGCTCCCGACGTCCCGAACCCGCCGGCCGACGGCGACGAGGACCAGCCCGCGGACCGTGACCACGACAGCACGTCGTGGCTGCTCGGACTCGCCGTCGCGGACCTGCTGGCGACGGCGGCACTGATGATGTTCGGCAAGCCCTCGATCGACGACGACAGCTCCCTCCTCGGGGTGAGCGCGGCGCCGACGGTGACGGTGGCCCTCCTGGCCGCGCTGGCGCTCGGCGGCCTGGCCTGGCGGCTGGACCGGTTCGGCCTGGTGTGGGCGCCGGTGCTGGCCGTGCTGTTCGTCACTCCCGCCTTCTCCCGCTGGTGGCTGCTGGTGCTCGCGGCCGCAGTGTTGGGTCTGGTGGCGCGGTTGCTCACCCTGCGCGGCCCGTCGGTGGAGCACGAGCATCGGTACGTCGCGTGGTGGGGCACCGCCCCGGGGATCCTCATGTCGGTGGCCGTGATGGTCACCATGACGCTCGCCTCCCTGGTGACCCTCGTCGCGGGGGACTGGCTCAACGGCCGGTACCCGGCGTCAGACCTGATCCGCCCGGTCGACCGCGTCGTCACGACCGCCGGCAAGTCCGACCCGCGCCTCCTCGTCCCCTCGCCGTACGTCCTGTTCGGCGCGGCCACGCTCATCGCGCTGGTGATCGTTGCGCTGACCGCCGTGGCCGTGCTCTTCCGCACCGCTGCGGGCGATGCACCCCCGTCGGCGTCGGTGCCGGTGCCGGGCAGAGCAAGCGGCTGCGGCGAAGCCGCGCGCGAGCCCGCCGCCTCGCCGGTCGGGCGCACCGGGCCGAGAAGGCCGCCGGGCTGCTGGGACTGCTCGGCGGCGCGTCGGTGACCGTGGTGCTGATGCTGGCGGCCCGGGGATGGCCGGACAAACCGCTCGCCGAGGACGGGTGGGACGGCTTCGCCCGCAAG
>DASVBQ010000205.1:0-13596 GCA_036375795.1 Actinomycetes bacterium | reverse complement strand
CAACAGCCCGGCCGTCGCAGTGATCGACACCGGGTCCGGCCCGCACGCCGACCTCAACATCGTCGGTGGCAAGAACTGCTCGACGGGCAAGTCGTACAACGACGGCAACGGTCACGGCACACACGTGGCCGGCACGATCGGAGCGAAGGACAACGGTGACGGGGTCGTCGGCGTGGCTCCCGGTGTGCCGATCTACTCCGTGCGCGTCCTCAACAACGCCGGGTCGGGCACGTTCTCGAGCATCATCTGCGGGATCGACTGGGTGACTGCCAGGGCGTCGACCATCCAGGTCGCCAACATGAGCCTCGGCGGTAGTGGCACCGAGGGCACGTGTGCCAACAACGCCCTGCACAAGGCGATCTGCAACTCGGTCGGCGCGGGGATCACCTACGCGGTCGCGGCCGGCAACGAGTCCGACGACGCCGCGAACCACGTGCCGGCCGCCTTCGACGAGGTCATCACCGTGAGCGCCCTTGCCGACTTCAACGGTCAGCCGGGTGGCGGCGCGGCGGCGACGTGTCGCAGCGACGTGGACGACACGTTCGCCGACTTCAGCAACTTCGGCGCGGACGTCGACATCATCGCGCCGGGCGTCTGCATCCTCTCCACGTGGAAGGGCGGCGGCTACAACACCATCTCCGGCACGTCGATGGCGACGCCACACGTCGCCGGGGCAGCCGCGCTCTACCTGTCCACGCACGCTGCGTCGACACCGTCGCAGGTGAAGTCGGGGCTGCAGGGCGCGGGAACCCTCGACTGGGACGACGGCGACGACCCAGACCCGACCAAGGAGCGCCTGCTCAACGTCGACGCTTTCTGAGCAGCATCTGAGCCGCCGCCCCGTAGGGTCGCGGGGTGATCGAGACCGCACAGCAGTTCTACGAGCGCGCCGTGGCAGCGGCGGACGGCGAGGGCAGGCTGCCGCTGCCGGCGCAGTCGATGTGGGAGATCTTCCCGTTCGAGCTGGAGAGCCTGCGGGTCAAGCCGTTGGACCCGCTGACCCTGCCGGAGCCGCCACGCAACGGTGAGCGCGGCGACGGCTGCTGGCGCTGCGAGCATCCGCTGGACGGCGCGGCCTGGGGCAACGAGCGCTGGACGCTGACCCCGTTCCGGGAGGCTCGGCTGCCCTTCGCGGCGATGCTCATGCCGCGCGAGCACCTGGACCTCGGCGACCTCGACGACGACATGGCCGCCGAGCTCGGCGTGCTGGCGGTGCGGGTCGTCCGCGCGGTCGAGGCGCTGGACTCGATCGGCCGGGTGCACCTCAACAAGTTCGGTGACGGTGGGGCGCACCTGCACGCCTTCCTGCTCGGCCGGCCGGCCGGGGTGCTGCAGCTGCGCGGCTCGAACCTCGCGCTGTGGGAGGAGATGTTCCCGGTCGTGCCCGAGGACGCGGCCGCTGCCGTGGTCGCCGTCGCGGTCGGGGCGCTGGCAGACCTCGGCGAACCGGTCGAGACCTGACGTGCCGACCCGTCGACGGACCGACCCGGAGGTGGGGCGGGCGGCGCTGGCCCGGGTCCTGGAGGCGCACACGCTGGACGAGGCCGACGTCCGCGACGCCGTTCGGTTCCTGCTCGAGGAGCTCGTCGCCAAGGCCCCGGGTCGCTCCGTGGAGGTGCGGGTCCCGCCGTACGCCGCCGTCCAGTGCGTCGAGGGGCCTCGGCACACCCGGGGCACGCCGCCCAACGTCGTCGAGACCGACCCGATGACGTGGGTGTCCCTGGCCACCGGTGGCACGTCGTGGGAGGCGGCGCTGGCCGAGGGCCTGGTCCGAGCGAGTGGCGAGCGCGCGGATCTGTCCGCATTCCTCCCCGTGGTCTGACACCCTGCCGGGGTGAGGTCATCGCGCCGGTCCACCGCCGCCCTGCTTGCCCTGGCCGCGTCCCTGGTGCCGGTGCTGGCGGCCGGACCGGCCGTCGCAGACGACCCGGTGGTCACCAGCCGCGAGGTGGTCGGGACGTCGGTCGAGGGCCGGTCCGTCACGGTCGTCCGGCGTGCGCACGAGGGCGCGACGCGGCGGGTCCTGGTCATCGGCAGCATCCATGGCGACGAGCGGGCCGGCATGCGCGTCGTCCGCCGGCTCGTCGGCCGGGCCGACCTGCCCCGTGACCTCGACCTGTGGGTGGTGCGCACCGTGAACCCGGACGGGACGGCGGCCGACCGGCGCACCAACGCCCGGGGCGTCGACCTGAACCGCAACTTCCCCTACCGCTGGCACACGAGCAGCCAGGGACCGACGTGGTCCGGGCCGGCGCCGCTGTCCGAGCCGGAGTCGGTGCTGCTGCGCGGCCTGGTCCGTCGCGTCGACCCGTGGCTGGTGGTGACGTTCCACCAGCCACTGTTCGGGGTCGGCGCCAACGACAAGGGGATGCGCACCGTGCGCGCACTGGCGGCAGGGATGCGCCTCCCGGTGAAGGAGTACGCCTGCACGGGCGTCTGCTACGGCACGTTCACCAGCTGGGTCAACCACCGTACCGACGCGCTTGCCGTGACGGTCGAGTTCGGGCGTACCGCCTCCGACTGGCGCATCCGGCGAGCCGCCCGCACCGTCGTCGCCGTCGGCTCGGGCACCTCCTGACCCCTGCCACCTCTGACCCCCGCCGGCCCGCCTCGCGAGGTGGGCGCATGCTCCCATACGTGGTCGATTCGGGGCGGGAGTGCCAGAAAGGCCGGGTGGATCACAGAAATGCAACGGTTTCTGAGATTTCGGCGGCGTACTGCCACGGAATCCGCGCCCGCGGGCTGCTTCCGGCGCTACGGTGCCGAGGCACGGGGCGGGTCGGCGGGAGGTGGGAGTGAGCGAGGCCTCGGTGCGCCTCGTCGGGCTGCGGAAGGTCTTCGGGCACGGCCAGGACGAGGTGGTGGCCGTCGACTCGGTCGACCTCGACGTCCGCGACGGTGAGTTCTTCGCGATGCTGGGCCCGTCCGGCTCCGGCAAGACCACCGTGCTGCGCATGATCGCCGGCTTCGAGTCGCCCACCGCAGGCCAGGTTCAGCTCGCCGGCCGTGACGTCACCGGGGAGCCGCCTTTCGACCGCGACGTGAACACCGTGTTCCAGGACTACGCGCTGTTCCCGCACATGAACGTCATCGAGAACGTCTCCTACGGCCTCATGGTCAAGGGCGTCGGCAAGGCGGAGCGCCGCTCCCGCGCGCGCGACGCCCTGGCCACCATGCGCCTCGAGGGCATGGACCAGCGCCGCCCGGGCCAGCTCTCCGGCGGCCAGCGCCAGCGGGTCGCGCTCGCTCGCGCGCTGGTCAACCACCCCAAGGTCCTGCTCCTCGACGAGCCGCTCGGCGCCCTGGACCTCAAGCTGCGCGAGCAGATGCAGGTCGAGCTCAAGGCCATCCAGCGCGAGGTCGGCATCACCTTCCTGTTCGTCACGCACGACCAGGAGGAGGCCTTGACGATGAGCGACCGCGTCGCGGTCTTCAACAACGGCCGCATCGAGCAGGTCGGCACTCCGGCCGAGGTCTACGAGCGCCCCGCCAGCGCGTTCGTCGCGGGCTTCGTCGGCACGTCCAACCTGATCTCCGGTACGGCGGCACGCGAGCTGCTCGGTCAGGACGGCACGTTCAGCGTGCGCCCGGAGAAGATCCATCTCCGGGAGGCGGGCAGCACCGGCGACGGCCTGCTCGTCGCCGACGGGGAGGTCGTCGAGGTCGTCTATGCCGGCCCGTCGACACGGTTCGTGGTCCGGCTGGATGCCGGGCCCGAGCTTGTGGCTCTGCAGCAGAACATCGGCGGCGCCGCGGCGAACCTCGACGGCCTGCGGGGTCGTCGGGTCGGTCTGGGTTTCGCGAAGGAGAACGTCTACCGCGTACGGGGCGCGACCACAGAGGAGGAAGCTCGTGACCAGTAAGAGACTTCTGGCCTTGACCGCCGCGGCGCTCCTGGCGCTGTCGGCGTGCGGGGGTGACGACGGCGGCGACGCTGGCACCGGTGGTGAGACGAACGGCACCGAGCAGCAAGGGTTCACGCCGCCGGACCTCAAGCCGCTCGACAAGCTCGGGACACCCGAGGGCGAGCTCAACATCGTTGCCTGGGCCGGGTACGCCGAGGACGGCAGCACGGACCCGGACGTCGACTGGGTGACCCCCTTCGAGGAGGAGACCGGCTGCCAGGTCAACGTCAAGACGGCCCCCACGTCCGACGACATGGTCAACCTGATGAAGACCGGGCAGTACGACGTGGTGTCGGCGTCCGGTGACGCCTCGCTGCGGCTGATCGCGTCCGGCGACGTCGAACCGGTGAACACCGACCTGGTGCCCAACTACGTGGACGTCTTCGACGCGTTGAAGATGAAGCCCTGGAACAGCGTCAACGGCGTCTCGTACGGCATCCCGCACGGCCGCGGCGCCAACCTGCTCATGTACAACACGAACGAGGTCAAGCCGGCCCCGGACTCGTGGGGCGCGGTCTTCGACGAGGCGTCGCAGTACAGCGGCAACGTCACCGCGTACGACTCCCCGATCTACATCGCGGACGCCGCGCTGTACCTCATGAAGACCAAGCCGGAGCTCGGTATCGAGAACCCGTACGCGCTCGACGACGAGCAGTTCCAGGCGGCCGTCGACCTGCTGAAGGCGCAGAACGAGCACATCGGGGAGTACTGGTCGGACTACACCAAGGAGATCCAGGCCTTCAAGAACAAGGACTCGGTGGTCGGCACCACGTGGCAGATCATCGTGAACCTCGCCCAGGCCGAGAAGGCACCGGTCGAGGCGGTGCTGCCGACCGAGGGCGCCACGGGCTGGTCGGACACCTGGATGGTGGCCACCAAGAGCGAGCACAAGACCTGTGCCTACCTCTGGATGGACCACATCATCAGCCCGACGGCGAACGCGCAGGTGGCCGAGTGGTTCGGTGAGGCGCCGTCCAACGAGAAGGCGTGCGCGGAGACCGCCGACAAGAGCCACTGCGACACGTTCCACGCCGCCGACGAGGCCTACTTCGACCAGGTCTGGTACTGGACGACCCCGATCGCCCAGTGCCTTGACGGCCGCACCGACGTCGATTGCAAGGACTACGGCGACTGGACGACCGCCTGGCAGGAGATCAAGGGGTAGCGAGGCGCCTTGAGCCACCCGCAGGACGCCCGGCAGCCGTCACCACGACGGCGGCTGTCGGGCTTCCTGCATAGGCATCCGGTCCTGCGGGTGCTGCTCCTGCTGCTCGCGCCGATGGCGGTGCTCGTCGTCGTCTACCTCGGCTCGCTGGCGGTCCTGCTCCTCTCGGCGTTCTGGACGACCGACGTCTTCACCGGGGCCGTCGTCAAGGACACCACGTTCGACAACTTCCGCGAGCTCGTCACCACTGACGTGTACCGGACGGTGACCCTGCGCACGATCAGCGTGGCGGCTGCGGTCACCGTCATCTGCGCGGTGCTCGCCTTTCCGATGGCCCTGTTCATGGCGAAGGTCGCTTCGCCCCGGGCGCGGCGGGTGCTGGTGGTGCTCGTGGTGACGCCGCTGTGGGCCAGCTACCTGGTCAAGGCGTACGCCTGGCGGGCGATGCTCTCCGGCGACGGTGTCCTCAACTGGGCGCTGGACCCGTTCGGCCTGACCGGACCCGGGTTCGGGCTCACCGCCACGGTCGTCGTCCTGACCTACCTGTGGCTGCCGTTCATGATCCTGCCGGTGTACGCCGGGCTGGAGCGGCTGCCGGACTCACTGCTCGACGCCTCCTCGGACCTCGGTGCCCGCGCCGGGCGCACGGTCCGGTCGGTGATCCTGCCGCTGGCCTTCCCGGCGATCGTCGCCGGCTCGATCTTCACGTTCTCGCTCAGCCTCGGCGACTACATCGCGGTCCAGATCGTCGGCGGCAAGAGCCAGCTGCTCGGCAACCTGATCCAGGGCAACGCCGGCGCCGCGAACAACCTGCCGCTGGCTGCCGCGCTGGCCGCGGTGCCGATCGTGATCATGGTCGTGTTCCTGCTCGGCGTCCGCCGCACTGGCGCTCTGGAGAACCTGTGATCTCCACACGGAACCACCCGCTGCGCTCGCAACTCCGCGGGCACGGAGGCGCGCCGTGATCCTCTCCCGCTCAGCGCGCGCCGCGCTGATCGCCGTGATGGCCGCGGGCCTGGCCTTCGTCTACGTCCCGCTGGTCGTCGTCCTGGTGTCGTCGTTCAACACCGATCGCACCTTCGGCTGGCCGCCCTCGGGGCTGACCCTGGAGTGGTGGGGACGGACCTGGGACAACCCCGGCGCCCGCGAGGCGCTCTGGACCTCCGTGAAGGCTGGGCTCGGCGCCACCGCGATCGCTCTCGTGCTCGGGTCGATGGCGGCGTTCGCGGTCGCGCGCTACCGGTTCTTCGGCCGGGACGTGGTGTCGATCATCGTCGTGCTGCCGCTCGCCCTGCCCGGCATCGTGACCGGCATCGCGCTGTCCAACGCCATCACCACGACCCTCGAGCCGTTCGGCGTCGAGTTCGGCCTGTTCTCCGTCATCGTCGGTCACGCCACGTTCTGCGTCGTCGTGGTCTACAACAACGTGCTGGCCCGCCTGCGGCGCACCGGTGGCTCGCTGGAGGAGGCGTCGATGGACCTCGGCGCCGACGTCTTCACGACCTTCCGGCACGTCACGTTCCCCGCCGTCCGCTCGGCGCTCTTCGCCGGGGGACTGCTCGCGTTCGCGCTGTCCTTCGACGAGATCATCGTGACCACGTTCACCGCGGGCGCCACGGTGCAGACCCTGCCCCTGTGGATCTTCACAAACCTTGCTCGGCCGAACCAGGCGCCGGTCGTCAACGTCGTGGCGGCGATCCTCGTGCTGCTCTCGGTGGTCCCGGTCTACCTGGCCCAGCGGATCTCCTCCGACCCCGCCGGCGGCCGGCTCTGAGCCCGTTCGGGGCATCCGGACCCGGCAGGAACGGAGTAGTAAGGGACGGAAGCACCACACGGGAGGTCCCATGCGCCGCTCAGCCCCGATTGTCGTCGTCCTCGCCGCGCTCGTCGCCCCGGCCATCGCCTCGCCCGCGCAGGCCGCGCCCACCCGGGACTCGTACCTCATCAAGCCGAGCGGTCCGTCCGCCGACGCGGTGTTCCCGGAGGGGGTGGCGACCGATGGCCGCTTCTTCTTCGTCGGCAGCACGACCGACGGCACCATCTACCGGGGCGCCCTGGCCGGTCGGGTGGCGACGCCGTTCCTGCCGGGCGGTGCGGACGGCCGCACGTCCGCGATCGGGCTGAAGGTCGACGACGGTCTGCTGTTCGTGGCCGGTGGCGCGACCGGGCGGTTCTTCGTCTACGACACCACCACGCGGCAGCGCCTCGGCTCGTTCACCGTCGCCCCGGCCCCCAGCCAGTCGGCGCCGACGTTCCTCAACGACGCGGCCGTCGCGCCCGACGGCTCGGTCTACATCACCGACTCCCAGCGTCCGGTCCTCTACCGGGTCGGCCCAGACGACTACGCGACCGACGGGGTCGAGCAGCTGGAGGTCTTCGTCGACTTCACCGGCACCGCGCTGCAGTACACCCCGGGCTTCAACGTCAACGGCATCGCGGCTACGGCCGACGGTCAGTACCTCGTGCTTGCCAAGTCCAACTCGGGTGAGCTGTACCGCGTGCGCATCGCCGACCGCGCAGTGCAGAAGATCGACCTGGCCGGCCAGCTCGTGAGCGGTGACGGGCTGGTCCTCGTGGGCTCGACGCTGTATGCGGTGGAGCGAGCCGGTGACGTCGGGCGGATCGTCAAGGTGGCGCTGTCCGGCGACCTGCTCAGCGGGACGGTCCTGCAGCGGGTCACTGACCCCAGCTTCGACGACCCGACGACCGCCGCGTTGGCCGGAGCGCGGCTGCTGGTCGTCAACAGCCAGTTCGGCGAGCGGGCGGCTGGTGTGACACCCGACCCGTTCACCGTCTCCAGCATCCCGGTCCCGTGAGCCGGCCTTCCCTGCGACTCGCCTAGCATCCTGGCGTGCCCGAGACCCCAGTCCGCAGCCCGCGGTACACCCGGTTCCTGATGACCGGCGGCCTGCTCGGCGTCCTGGCCACCGCTGTCGTGGTGGCTGTCCGAGCCGACGTCATGGACCGGCCCGTGCTGACCTTCTTCTACCTCGGGATCCTCCTCGCCGGCCTCGGAGCGCTGCTCGGCGGCCTTGTCGCGGTCATCCTCGAGGCGCGCCGCCGCCGTCCGTCCTGACGGTCCGCCTAGACTGACCGCGTGCCACGCGGCGACGGTCTGCTCGGTCATGACCTGCACCCCGGTGAGAAGGGCCCGCAGGACGCCTGCGGGGTCTTCGGCGTCTGGGCGTCATCCGCAGCGGGTGCCGACAGCGAGGTCGCCAAGCTGACGTACTTCGGGCTCTACGCCCTGCAGCACCGTGGCCAGGAGTCGGCCGGCATCGCCGTGAGCAACGGCTCGCAGATCCTGGTGTACAAGGACATGGGTCTCGTGGCGCAGGTCTTCGACGAGGGGCACCTCAGCGCGCTGCGCGGCCACCTCGCCATCGGGCACACCCGCTACTCGACGACCGGGTCCAGCGTCTGGGAGAACGCCCAGCCGACCTTCCGGTCCACGGCCGCCGGTTCGATCGCACTCGGCCACAACGGCAACCTCACCAACACCCACGAGCTGCTCGAGCTGGTGGAGAAGCGGGCCGCCGACAGTGGCCAGCTGCCGTACGAGGGCGCCACACCCACCCGCGACGAGACCCGGCGCTGGCGCGAGGGCATCAGGGGCCACCACTCGGCGCTGCACAGCACCACCGACACCGAGATCGTGACGGCTCTCCTCGCGTCGTACCCCGACCTGTCCCTCGAGCAGGCGGCGATGGAGGTGTTCCCGCAGCTGCGCGGCGCCTTCTCGCTGGTGTTCATGGACGAGGAGACGCTGTACGCGGCGCGTGACCCGCAGGGCATCCGGCCGCTGGTGCTCGGCCGGCTGGAGCGGGGCTGGGTCGTCGCCAGCGAGACCGCGGCGCTCGACATCGTCGGTGCGTCCGTGGTGCGCGAGGTGGAGCCCGGCGAGCTGATCGCCGTCGACGAGCACGGCCTGCGTACGCAGCACTTCGCCGCGCCGGACCCGAAAGGCTGCCTGTTCGAGTACGTCTACCTGGCCCGGCCTGACACCCGGATCGCCGGCCGGTCGGTGCATGCCACCCGGGTCGAGGTCGGTCGGCGGCTGGCGCAGGAGGCTCCGGCGGAGGCCGACCTGGTGATCCCCGTACCGGAGTCCGGCACGCCGGCGGCCGTCGGCTACTCGCAGGGCAGCGGTATCCCGTACGGCCTCGGCCTGGTGAAGAACTCCTACGTCGGGCGGACGTTCATCCAGCCCTCGCAGACCATCCGGCAGCTCGGCATCCGACTGAAGCTGAACCCGCTGCGCGAGGTCATCGCCGGGCAGCGTCTCGTCGTGGTCGACGACACGATCGTCCGCGGCAACACCCAGCGGGCGCTCGTCCGGATGCTGCGGGAAGCGGGTGCGACCGAGATCCACGTCCGCATCTCGGCACCCCCGGTGAAGTGGCCCTGCTTCTACGGCATCGACTTCGCCTCGCCGGGCGAGCTCATCGCCAACGGCCTGACGGTCGACGAGATCCGCGCGTCGATCGACGCCGACTCGCTGGGCTTCATCTCGCTGGAGGGGCTGGTCGCCGCCACCGAGCAGCCGGCCGAGCGCCTGTGCCGGGCCTGCTTCGACGGGATCTACCCGGTCGAGCTGCCCGAGCCCGAGCTGCTCGGCAAGCACCTGCTCGAGGTCGAGCCCGCGTCGCTGCTCGGCGGGCCCGGAGCCAGCGACGCGCTGACCCGCCCGTGACCGAGATCATCCGCTCCCGACATGCCCGGCGCAGCGGCGTGCCCCGCACGTGTCTGCAGCGAACGATCTTGACCGGGGGCCGTCGGTGACCGAGGGGGCGTCGTACGCCGGTGCCGGCGTCGACATCGAGGCGGGGGACCGCGCGGTCGAGCTGATGAAGACCTGGGTCGCCAAGGCGTCCCGGCCGGAGGTCGTCGGCGGGATCGGCGGCTTCGCGGGGCTCTTCGACGCGTCAGCCCTGGCGGCGTACCGGCGGCCGCTGCTCGCCACGTCCACCGACGGGGTCGGCACCAAGGTCGCGGTCGCCGCGGCCATGGACCGGCACGACACGATCGGGCACGACCTCGTCGGCATGGTCGTCGACGACCTCGTCGTGTGCGGCGCGGAGCCGCTGTTCATGACCGACTACATCGCCTGCGGCAAGGTCGTCCCGGAGCGGATCGCCGCGATCGTGAAGGGCATCGCCGAGGGCTGCGTGCTGGCGGGGTGCGCGCTGGTGGGTGGCGAGACGGCGGAGCACCCGGGGCTGCTGGGCCCGGACGAGTACGACGTGGCCGGCGCCGGCACCGGCGTGGTCGAGGCCGAGCAGCTGCTGGGCCCGGACCGGGTGCGCGAGGGTGACGTCCTGGTCGCGATGGCCTCGAGCGGCCTGCACAGCAACGGGTACTCCCTGGTGCGGCACGTGCTGCTCGAGCGGGCCGGCTGGTCGCTGGACCACGCCGTCCCGGAGCTGGGGCGCACCCTCGGCGAGGAGCTGCTGGAGCCGACCCGGATCTACGCCCGGGACTGCCTCGCGCTGATCGAGGCGGTCGAGGTGCACGCGTTCAGCCACGTGACCGGCGGTGGGCTCGCGGCGAACCTGGCCCGGGTCCTACCGGACGGCCTGGCCGCCACGGTCGAGCGGTCGACCTGGACTCCACCACCCGTGTTCGGGCTCGTGCAGGCGCAAGGCGGGGTCGCGCAGCCGGAGATCGAGCAGACGCTGAACATGGGCGTCGGCATGGTGGCCGTCGTGGCGGCGGCCGACGCCGATCGCGCGCTCGCCGAGCTCGCCGGACGCGGTGTCCCGTGCTGGGTCGCCGGGACCGTCGGTACGAGGATCGCCACGTCCGGGCAGGCACCGGTCACCCTGGTCGGCTCGCACCCTCGCTGAGCACCCGTTCAGGGCGGGCCAGACGGGTCGGCGCGCGCTCAGCGGCGGTCGGACGCCCAGTCGTCGTAGCCGTACTCGTCTTCGTCCTCGGAGTCGGTCGCCTGCGACCGGTCGGTCCCTGCCGCCCCCGAGAGCTCGCGTTGCAGCGCCTCGAAGTCGGTGCCCTGCGTGCTGTACTTCAGCTCGCGCGCGACCTTGGTCTGCTTCGCTTTGGCTCGGCCGCGCCCCATGGCTCGACCCCCTCATACGTAAACGGGGCGGCCAGCGCATGGCGGCCCCGGAACTGTGTGTTCTCCGTGGCTCTAACGGTACATGGCCCGCGGGTGTTCCGGCATCCCGGTACGCCGGACGGCCACGTCGGGTTCACCGTCCAGCCACCCCGGGAGGGCGGTCAGCGGCGGGCGGCGGCTTCCATCCGGCGTTCGGCCAGTCGATCGGCGGCCACCGCGGGGGGCACGCCCTCCTCGTCGGCGAGCCGTAGCACCCGTGCCGTGGTCTCGTAGATGCCCTCGGCCTTTGCCCGGGCCCGCTCGAAGGAGAACCCGTGCAGCTCGTCGGCGACCTGGATCACCCCGCCGGCGTTCACGCAGTAGTCGGGCGCGTAGAGGATGCCCCGCTCGGCGAGCAGCGCCTCGGTCCCCGGGTGGGCCAGCTGGTTGTTGGCCCCGCCGCACACGACTCGGGCGCGCAGCGCGGCGACGACCTCGTCCGTGAGGGCGTGGCCCAGCGCGCAAGGGGAGAAGACGTCGAGGTCGGCCCGTACCAGCCCGTCGGTGTCGTCGACGACGGACACGGAGGGGTAGGCGCGGCGTACGGCCCTCACCGCCTCCTCGGAGACGTCGGTGACGACCACGGCCGCACCGTCCTCGACGAGGTGCCCGACCAGGTGCCGGCCGACCTTGCCGACCCCGGACACTCCGACGGTCCGCCCGGCCAGGCTCGGCGACCCCCACGCGTGCGCTGCGCAGGCCCGCATGCCCTGGAAGACGCCGTACGCGGTGAGGACCGAGGAGTCGCCGGCACCGCCGGCGGCCTCCGAGCGCCCGGCCACGTAGCGGGTCTCGCGGGCCACGACGTCCATGTCGGCGACGTAGGTGCCGACGTCGCAGGCGGTCACGTAGCGCCCCCCGAGGGACTCGAGGAACCGGCCGTACGCCAGGAGGAGGTCCTCGGTCTTGTCCAGGGCCGGGTCGCCGATGATGACGGCCTTGCCGCCGCCAAGGTCCAGCCCGGCGAGCGCGTTCTTGTACGCCATCGCACGGGACAGCTCGAGGACGTCGGCCAGCGCGGCGGCTTCGGTCGGGTACGGGTGGAACCGGGTCCCGCCCAGTGCCGGCCCCAGCACCGTGGAGTAGATGCCGATGATCGCCCGCAGGCCGGTCTCGTCGTCGGCGCAGAACACGACCTGCTCATGGGAGTGCCGGCTGCCGGGGTGCGGGCCGAACACGGTGCCGACCGACGAACCCGCCGACGCGGCTGCCTGGGGAGTGGTGCTCGCGGTGTGAGACATCGGCTGCACCCTACGATGCCTTCCGTGGCCCGCTCGCGACCCGGCGTCCTGCCTGCCCCATATGCCGCCTACCTGCGGGTCTACGAACCCCTTGCGGCCTTCCCCGAGCCAGAGCGCACCGCCTGGGCCGAGTACGCCGTCCAGGCGGCGACCCGGGCCGACCGGCTGGTGGCCGAGCATCGCAGCGCTCTGGCCGGTGTCCTCAGCGTGCCGCCGCTGCCGGTTCCGACCGAGGAGAAGCGGGAGGCGTTCGTCCTCACCGTCGACGACCTGGCCTACGTGTGCCCGGTGCAGTCCCGGCTCCGGTCCTGGGTCGCGCTGGGGCAGCTGCGGGACGGGTTGCCCGACGCGCTCCTGCACGCCTTCGTCCCGCCGGCCTCGCTGGAGCGCGCGGACGCCGACCACGCGCTGTGGGGTCGCGACGCGGCCGGCTCGGCGCTGCGGATCCTCACGGCCACCTGGACTGTGCCGGTGCAGTGGTTCGTCCCGTTCGGGCCGGGTGACCGGTTCGTCGACGTCACCGGCGACCACCCGGTCGTGGTGCACCGCAGCCGGATGTCGGCCGCCCGCCGGCGGGTGGCCCGGGCACTGCGCACGCTGCGACAGTCCCTCGGCGAGCTGGACGTGGTGGACGAGCTGGAGGAACTCGGTCGGTGGCTGGAGGAGTTCCACGCCCGGTCCTGGGTGGAGCTGGACTACGCCGGGCTGGCTCGTCTGCTGGGCTCCGACGGGGTCGTTGACGACACCTCGGTCACCGACGTGGCGGCCGCGGTGGCCGCACTGGCCGAGGGTGACGACCCGGGCGCCGCGCAGCGGTACCGCGCGGTGGTGGACCGCTGGGCCGCCATCCGGGCGCTCGAGCACGCGAACTGAGCGGCACCTGAACGACGTCTAAGCGCGCCCTGAACGCGTCTGACCGTGAGGACTAGGGCGTAGGGACGGGGCAGAATGCTCCACCTCGCGGGCAGCGGGCTAGTCCACTCGCCTTATATCGAAGATGGCCCGTCTTGACCATTTCGGACATCCCCCCCTAACGGGCACTATTGCACCCAGGAACCGAGATTGGTCGGTTCGCCCAGTGAAAGAGGCCGACCTCATGACGACTCGTACCCCCGACGCCGAGCCCCTGTTGACCCCTGCCGAGGTCGCGACCATGTTCCGCGTCGACCC
>DASVBQ010000200.1:0-18688 GCA_036375795.1 Actinomycetes bacterium | reverse complement strand
GCGACTCGCGTGGTGGTGAAGGTGCGGTACGCGCCCTTCGTGACCCATACCCACGGCCGGACGCTCGCGGACCCGACGGCGGAGGCGTCAGCGATCGAGTCGGCCGCGCTGGCGGCACTCGACACGTTCACCGAGCGGAGGCCGGTGCGACTGCTCGGCGTGCGGGCCGAGCTCGCCCGTTGACGGCGCGCGCGGCTCAGGCCGCGGGCTCCTCCGGGGGTAAGGCGTCGTTGCCGTCGCCACCTCGGATCCGGCAAGTGCGTTCCAGCAGCAGCCCCGCAGCAGAGAGGAAGACCGCAGCCAGCACCGCGGCGCCACAGAGCAGCGCGCGCTCCCGACGGTTGACGATATCCAGCCCGGGCAGCAGCACGACGAGGTAGCCGCCGTAGAGGCCACCCACGATCGGCCCTACGTGTGCACTTGCCTTGCCCAGCACGGCCATCCGCGCCGTGCCGAGAGGGTTGGGTGGCCGGTCCCCGCGCAGCCGGCTGCGCAGCGCGAGAGCGGTGACGAGCACCACCACTGCGAGCAGCGCGATGAACGCCGGCGCCGTCCAGGCCAGGCTGGGCAGGCTCGCCCCGCGGTTCTCGGCGATCCGCAGGATGCCCCACGACACCGCCGCCACGCCGAGCAGCAGCGCGACCAGGGTGCCGACACGGGTCGGCCTCACGACGGCACCTCGAGCGACAGGTCGGGCCGCAGCCGCACGCCGGACGTGTCGAGGTCGGCGACGAGGTCGGCGACTCGGCCGGTGCCCGGCAGCACGGCATCCGGGTCGACGTCGCACCACGGCACGAGAACAAAGGCCCGCTCGGCCGCTCGCGGATGCGGCACCGTGAGGTCGGGCTCGGCGACCCTCAGGTCGCCGACCGCGATGACGTCGACGTCGAGGTTCCGCGGCCCCCAGCGGACGTCACGTACCCGGTCGAAGGCAGCCTCGACCGCCTGGGCCCGCTCGAGCAACGTCCGCGGCGACAGCGGGCCTTCCGCCAGCACGACCGCGTTGAGATAGTCCGGCTGGTCCGGGCCGCCCACCGGCGCGGTCTCGTAGACCGGCGACACGGCCAGCACGGTGACGTTCGGGGTGTCGGCAAGCGCGTCCACCGCACCGTGCAGGAACCCGAGACGGTCGCCCTGGTTGCTGCCCAACGACAGCACCACCCGCCGTAGGTCGGAAGGACTCATCGGGCACGCGCGATCGTGACGGCGACGTCGTCGAACGGCACCCCGACCGGTGCTTCGGGCTTGTGAACCGTCACCTCAACGCGCCGGACCGGATCGCGGGACAGGCAGACCTCGGCCACCCGCCCGGCGAGGGTCTCGATGAGCTGTACCGGATCGCCCTCGACGACCGCGACAACGTCCTTCGCCAGCTCGCCGTAGTGCACCGTGTCGACGACGTCGTCGCTGCGCGCTGCCGGTGCGAGGTCGAGCTCGAGCACCACGTCGACGACGAACGTCTGCCCGACCTTGCGCTCTTCCGGGTAGACCCCGTGATGCCCGTGCGCGCGCAGGCCGCGCACCGTGATGCGGTCGCCGCTCACGGGGAATCCTCCTGTGTCGCGAGCACCGGCGACGCGTGGTGCATCCACAGGTGCCACCCGGTCGCCGTGCGCCGGAAGACGTTCGTCGCGACCGCACGTCCGCCGGCCAGCCCCGGCGACGGGTCGGCCACCGTCGGCGGAAGCCCGGTGAGCATGTTCTCGCCGCAGGTCACGACGGCGACGTCGCCGGCCACGCGCACCTGGACGTCGGTGAGGACGAACTGGATGTACGACGTGTTCGCCATGATGACGGACCACGAACGCAGCACCGCGCTGCGACCGTGCACCGGCAACCAGCCGGGGTGCACGCACATCACGTCGTCCGCCGGGTCGTCGAGCCACAGCGAGCCCATCAGGTCGATGTCGCCGGTCTCGAAGGCGTCGTACAGCGCCGTGTTCGCCGCGCGTACCGCCTGGTCGTCGCTCACGCCTCGACCCTGGCAGAGCGGATGGCGGACACGACGCGCAGGGCGTCGACGGTCGGACGAACCGCGTGCACGCGAACCCCCCAGACCCCGTGCTCTGCGGCGAGCGCCGACAGCACGGCTGTCGCGACGTCGCGTTCCTCCGCCGGTCGTGGTTCCCCCGCAGCGTCCGCCAGCAGCCGGCCGAGGAAGCCCTTCCGCGAGGCGCCCACCAGCAACGGCCGGCCGAGACCGGCGACCGTGTCCAGGTGCGCGAGCAGTGACCAGTTGTGGCCGGCGTCCTTGGCGAACCCCAGGCCTGGGTCGAGCACCAGCCGCTGCTCGTCGACGCCGGCGTCAACCAGCGCCTCGACCCGCTGCCGCAGCTCGCCGACGACGTCCGCCACCACATCGTGGTAGACCGCGCGGGAGGCCATGTCGACGCTGTGCCCCCGCCAGTGCATGACGACGTACGGCGCCGAGCACGCCGCCACGAGGCGCGGCATGTCGTCGTCGGCCAGCCCGCCGCTCACGTCGTTCACGATCGCCGCACCCGCCTCGAGCGCGGCGGCTGCGACAGACGCGCGCATCGTGTCGATGCTCACGATGACGCCGGCTGCCGCGAGCTCGCGGACGACGGGCAGCACCCGCCGCAGCTCCTCGTCGGCGTCCACTCGCATCGCGCCGGGCCGGGTCGACTCGCCACCGACGTCGACGACGTCGGCGCCCTCGTCGCGCAGCGCCAGACCGTGCTCCACCGCGGCCTCCGTCGCGAGGTACGCGCCGCCGTCCGAGAAGGAGTCGGGCGTCACGTTGAGGACGCCCATGACGAGGGTGCGGTCGAGCCCGTCGAGGTGCGCGGGCAGCCCGAGGAGGCGGGCCGTCACCGGGCGACGATGAGGCTCATCGCCTCTGCCCGCGTCGTGGGGTCGCGCAGCTGACCGCGAACCGCCGACGTGACGGTGGTGGCACCCGGCTTGCGGATGCCGCGCATCGACATGCACAGGTGCTCGCACTCGACGACGACGATGGCGCCGCGCGGTTCCAGGATGCGCATCAGCGCGTCGGCGATCTGGGTCGTCATCCGCTCCTGCACCTGCGGTCGCCGGGCGTAGACGTCGACCAGCCGGGCTAGCTTGGACAGCCCGGTGATGCGCCCCTCCTGCGACGGGATGTATCCGACGTGGGCCACACCGGCGAACGGCACGAGGTGGTGCTCGCACATGGAGCGGACCTCGATGTCCTTGACCAGGACCATCTCGTCATGGCCGAGGTCGAAGGTGGTGGTGAGCACCTCCTCGGGCTCCTGCCAGAGGCCGGCGAATATCTCGCGGTACGCCCGGGCGACCCGCTCGGGTGTCTCCCGGAGGCCGTCGCGGTCGGGGTCCTCACCGATCGCCACCAGGAGGGCGTGCACGGCGCGGCGCACGGCCTCCTCGTCGTAGGTGCACTCGCGGGCCCCGGCGAAGTCGGGGCGCTCCTCGGCGAGACCCGCCATGGAGTCAGCCCTCGCGGCCCAGCGGGCGGCCCGGGATCTCGTCGGACGGCAGCGGGGCGTCGGGCACGTCGGTCGGCCCGGAGACGCCCATGCTGTGCTCCTTGTCCTGGCCGTTCAGGCCGGTGGGCGAGGCGAGCTCCTTCGGTGTCATGACCGGGCCGGCCTGGGGAGCGCGCTTCGCCGAGCCGGTCCACGCCGGTCGCTGCGGCCGCTTGCGGATGCCGGTGAAGATCTCGGCCACCTGGGCCTTGTCGAGCGTCTCCTTCTCGAGCAGCTCGAGCACCAGCTCGTCGAGGATGTCGCGGTTCTCGACGAGGATCTCCCACGCCTCGTCGTGCGCGGCCTCGATCAGCCTCTTGACCTCCTCGTCCACGACACCCGCGACCTCCTCGGAGTAGTCGCGTTGGTGACCCATGTCGCGGCCGAGGAACGGCTCGGAGTTGTCCTGACCGAGCTTGATGGCGCCGATGCGCTCGGTCATGCCGTACTGCGTGACCATCGCGCGCGCGACGGAGGTGGCCTTCTCGATGTCGTTTGCCGCGCCGGTCGTCGGGTCGTGGAAGACGATCTCCTCGGCCGCGCGCCCGCCGAGCATGTAGGCGAGCTGGTCGAGCATCTCGTTGCGCGTCGTGGAGTACTTGTCCTCGTCGGGCAGCACCATCGTGTAGCCCAGCGCGCGACCGCGGGACAGGATCGTGATCTTGTGCACCGGGTCGGTGTTGGGCAGCGCCGCCGCCACCAGTGCGTGACCGCCCTCGTGGTAGGCGGTGATCTTCTTCTCCTTGTCGCTCATGATGCGGGTGCGCTTCTGCGGGCCGGCGACCACGCGGTCGATCGCCTCGTCGAGCGCGCGGTTGTCGATGAGCTTGGCGTCGGAGCGAGCGGTGAGCAGCGCCGCCTCGTTGAGCACGTTGGCGAGGTCGGCACCGGTGAAGCCGGGCGTACGCCGCGCCACCGCCATCAGGTCGATGCCCTCGGCCAGCGGCTTGCCCTTGGCGTGCACCTGCAGGATCTGGTGCCGCCCCTGCAGGTCGGGACGCTCGACCGCGATCTGCCGGTCGAAGCGACCGGGGCGCAGCAGGGCGGGGTCGAGGATGTCCGGCCGGTTGGTGGCCGCGATCAGGATGACGCCGCCCTTGACGTCGAAGCCGTCCATCTCGACGAGCAGCTGGTTCAGCGTCTGCTCGCGCTCGTCGTGGCCGCCGCCGAGACCCGCGCCACGGTGCCGGCCGACAGCGTCGATCTCGTCGACGAAGACGATCGCCGGTGCGTTGGCCTTGGCCTGCTCGAACAGGTCGCGGACCCGCGAGGCACCGACACCGACGAACATCTCGACGAAGTCGGAGCCGGAGATCGAGTAGAACGGCACGCCCGCCTCGCCGGCGACGGCGCGGGCGAGCAGCGTCTTGCCGGTTCCGGGCGGGCCGTACAGCAGGACGCCCTTGGGGATCTTCGCCCCGATGGCCTGGAACTTCGCCGGGCTCTCGAGGAACTCCTTGATCTCGTGCAGCTCCTCGACCGCCTCGTCGGCGCCCGCGACGTCCTTGAACGTCGTCTTCGGGGTGTCCTTGCTGATGAGCTTCGCCTTGGACTTCCCGAACTGCATGACGCGGGACCCGCCGCCCTGCATCTGGTTGAAGAAGAAGAGGAACAGCAGGACGAGGATCAGGATCGGCAGGAAGTTGATGAACAGGCTCACGACCCAGCTGGTCCGCGGGACGCTGTCGGTGTAGCCGTCGCTCGGCGCGTACTTGTCGAGCAGGTCGACGAGCTCGCGCTGACGGGCGGTGACGTAGTCCGCCTGGATCTTGTTGCTCTCCTCGACCTCGACGCCGTCCTTGAGGGTCAGCTCGATGCGCTGGTCGCGGTCGACGAGCTTGGCCTCGGCGACCTGGCTGTTCCGGATGGCGTCGATGGCCTTGACCGTGTCGACCTTCTTGTAGCCACCGGCAGCCGAGGAGATCGAGGTGACGAGCAGCACCCCAATGATGATCATCGTGACCCAGAAGAACGGGCCGCGGAAGTAGCGTTTGACGTCCATCGAACCGGGGCGGGTCGCCCCGTCCCTCCTGCCAGACGTGGGGTATGTCGGACCTTGACGGTACACCGGGTTGGAGTGGGTATGCGTCAGCGTCCCGTGCGCCGGGCGAGTGCCCGACGTCACCTCAACGGGTGGGCGAACCCCTTGTGTTCCCGATGCGTCCTCGGCTCAGGCCGCTGTGACGTGGGTCACCCCGAGTAGACGTGCGGTGCGAGCGTGCCCACGAACGGCAGGTTGCGGTAGCGCTCGGCGTAGTCCAGGCCGTAGCCGATGACGAACTCGTTCGGGATGTCGAAGCCGACGTAGCGCACCGGCACGTCCACCTGCGCAGCGTCCGGCTTGCGCAGCAGCGTGCAGACCTCGACCGACGCGGGACCGCGCGAGCCGAGGTTGGACATCAGCCATGACAGCGTCAGGCCCGAGTCGATGATGTCCTCGACGATGAGGACGTTGCGACCGGTGATGTCCTTGTCGAGGTCCTTGAGGATCCGCACCACACCCGACGACTTGGTGCCCGAGCCGTAGGACGACACCGCCATCCAGTCCATCTCGACCGGCGAGTGCAGCGTGCGGGCCAGGTCGGCCATCACCATCACGGCACCCTTGAGGACGCCGACGAGCAGCAGGTCGCGGTCCTCGTAGTCGGTGTCGATCTCGCCGGCCATCTCGGCGAGCCGGCGCTGGATCTGCTCCTCCGTGATGAGCACCTTCTCGAGGTCGGTGCCAAGGTCCTTCTCGTCCACGCGCCCTCGCGCTCCTGTCGTCGGTCGGTCGTGCGTCAGTCCGGCGTCCGGCCGGACCGGTCCGGTCCGGAGAGCAGAAGCATCGCACGCTCTCGCGAGCCCCGGACGCCGCCCGGCAGGTGCAGCGGTCCCTGCCCGTGCCAGTCGGTCACCAGCCGGTCCAGCTCGCCGACGTGGTCGGCGGTGAGGTCGGTGGCGGGACAGCCGGCGTCGAGGGCGGCCCGGCGCAGCACGCGGGTACGGACGGCGGGGGGCACCGTGTCGAGGACAGCCACGTCGAGACCGGGTCCGCCGGCCGCGGCTTCGGCGTACGCCGTGGCGGCCCACCCGTCGAGGGCGTCCGCGTCCGCCCGCAGCTGGTCGGCGGTCCGGGCCAGGGCCGCCGGGACGCCCGGGCCGAGCGCCTTCTCCAGCGTCGGCAGGACGTCCTGGCGGACACGGGAGCGGGCGAACGCCGGGTCGGCGTTGTGCGGGTCGTCCCACGTGCGCAGGCCCGCCGCGGCCGCCCGGACGGTCTCCCGCGGCAGCCCGAGCAGCGGACGGCGGAAACGCCCGCGGACCGGCGGCATCCCGGACAGTGACCGGGCGCCGGAGCCCCGGGCCAGGCCGAGCAGCACCGTCTCGGCCTGGTCGTCGCGGGTGTGGCCGAGCAGGACGGCCGCCGCGCCGAGCCGTTCGGCGGCCGCGTCGAGCGCGGAGTAGCGGGCCTGGCGGGCGGCCGCCTCGGGACCGCCGGCCGTGCCGACCCGGACCGGCAGCACCGCAACCGGGTCCAGCCCGAGGGCGACCAGGTCGGCCGCGGTGGCGGCCGCGCGGTGACCCGAGCCCGGCTGCAGGCCGTGGTCGACCGTCACCGCGCCGGCCCGCAGCCCGGCGCGAGGCGCCTCGAACGCCAGCGCGACCGCAAGAGCCATGGAGTCGGCGCCGCCGCTGCAGGCCACCAGGACCAGTGCCTCGGCGTCGAGGTCGGCGACCGAGGCCCGCACGGCCCGGCGTACGGCTGCCACCGCCGGCGGAGGTCCCATGCCGTCGACGCTAGCGCCACGGTGGCCGGCAGCCGGCGGTCGATGCGGTCGGGGCGGCAGGGTCAGGCGGGCAGGGTCAGGCGGGGAGCTCGCGGGGGGTGACGACGCGGGCGACCCAGGCGGCGGGGTCGGAGATCTCCGCCTTGCTCGGCAGGTTCTCCGGGCGCGCCCAGACCTGGTTGAAGCCGTGCATACCGGACCGCTCGACGGCACCGCGCACGAACCGCTCGCCGTCGCGGTACTGCCGCAGCTTGGCGTCGATGCCGAGCAGCCGGCGCACCACCTGCTCCACGCGGTTGGCCTCCTTGCGCCTGGCCTGGAACTTGGCCCGGATCGTCGCGACCGACGGGATCACCGACGGTCCGACGCCGTCCATCACGTAGTCGGCGTGGCCCTCGAGCAGTGACATCAGCGCGGTGATGCGGTCGAGGATCTCCCGCTGGGCGGGGGTCTGCACGGCCTCGACGAGCGAGGCGCCGCTTCCCGACGACTCGGGGTCGAAGCCGTCGCGGATCGCGGCGTAGGCCGCCGCCGCGGCGGCCTTGAGCCGCTCGGCCAGCGCGGCGGGGTCGACGTCGGTGGCGTCCACGAACGCACGGATCTCGCTCATCATGTGGTCGCGCAGCCACGGAACGGCGCCGAACTGGACGCGGTGCGTCTCCTCGTGCAGGCAGACCCACAGCCGGAAGTCGCGCGCGTCGACGCCCATCTCCCGCTCCGCGGAGACGATGTTCGGCGCGACGAGCAGCAGCCGACCCGGCCTGTCCGAGGGCACCTGCCCGTACGGCGGGAACAGCTCGTACTGCCCCAGCACCTTGGTCGCGAGGAACGCGAGCAGCGACCCGGTCTGCACACCGGTCACCTTGGAACCGACCGCGTCACCGACCGGCGAGCTCGTGGTCCGCCGCTGCTGCAGCTTCTCGACCAGCGGTTCGAGCACGGTGCGGAACCCGGCGGCGTTCGCGTGGATCCAGCCCGGCCGGTCGATCACGGCCACCGAGGCCTGGTCGGTCGGGGCGTCCAGGCCGGTGAAGCCCGCGACGTGCCCGTGCGCTGCGGCGGCATAGGTCTTGAGGTCGGCGACGGCCTGGCGGGCCTCGCTCGGCGTGACCTGCGGACCGGGCCGGACCAGCCGGGTCCCCGTCGTGACCGCGAGGTCCCAGTCGACCATGGCAGAAGAGCTCATCGGTTCACCGTACGTCGTGCGGGGCCGTCGTGGCCCGCGGCGGACACGGCGACGGCCGGGTCCGTCCCGGAGGACTGACCCGGCCGCCGACGCAGAACAGGGTTATCGGGTTCCGGCAGGGGCGAGGCGTCAGGTGAAGATGCTCACACCGCCGGGGCCGACGAGGAACGCCACGATGATCAGGACGATGCCGAGCAGCACCTGACCGCGGATGAGCGTGACGACTCCCCAGATGCCGATCAGAACGGCAAGGATCCAAAGAAGCATCGACATGGTGGTACCTCCTTTTCACGGCCCCTTGTTCCCGTGATCGGATGCCTCAACCTCCGCTGGTGCTGGGAGTTTCCGGCTCCCCGGCGAGGATCGCCGCAAACCGGTCGAGCGCGGCCCGGGCGGCAAGGGTGTCCCCCGGGACCGTGTCCGACATCACCACGAACACGATGGGGCGTCCGTCCGCCGACGTGACGCCCGCCAGGGTGCTGACGCCGGTGAGGGTCCCGGTCTTGGCGCGCACCAGCCCCGCCGCGGTGCCGGAGCGGCCGGTCCCGTAGCGCAGCGAGAGAGTGCCGCTGAACCCCGCCACGGGCAGCCCAGTGACCAGGTGGTCCAGGGCCGGCCGGGAACCGTCCGACGCCACGACCAGCAGCCGAGCGAGCGTCTCCGGGGCGACGGCCGACCCCCGCGCCAGGCCGCTGCCGTCGAGCAGGGTGGTTCCGTCCGTGGGCACACCCAGGTCGGTCAGCACCTCCGCGACGACCGCGGTCCCGTCGGCGAAGGTGCCCGGCCGGTCCCGGGCCACCGCGGCCAGCCGCAGGAGCGACTCGGCCAGGTCGTTGTCGCTGCTCTGCAGCATCAGCTCGACCAGCTCGGCGACCGTCGGCGACGACACCGCCGCCACGTCACCCGCCCCGGCGGGAGCCTCGGCCCGGGCGACCTCTCCCTCCACCGGCACCCCCCGGCGTTCCAGCAGGCGGGCGAACGCTCGACCGGCTGCCAGGGCCGGGTCGGATTCCCGGGCGTCACCCGTCGGCCTGACCCGGCCGGCGTCCAGCGAGAGCGCGCTGACCGGCGAGACGACACCCGAGACGACGTACGAGGACCGCCAGTCCGGCGACACGGCTGGCCCGGCGAACAAGCTGTCGTCGACCCGAACCGTCACTCTCTGCGTGGCGTCGGCCGTCAGCGCCGCCGCGGTCGAGTCGGCGAGCTCGGCGAGGCTGGCCCGCTGGGGGTAGGCGCCCGCTCTCGGCCGTGGCGTGGTCAGCGTGGAGTCGCCCGCCCCGACGAGCACGACCTCGCCGGGTGCCGGGCCCCGCACGACCCGGGTCGTCAGCCGCGAGGACGGGTCGAGGGCGACCAGCGCGGCGGCGCCGGTCGCCAGCTTGGCCACCGAGGCGGGCGTACGCGCCACCGAGCCCGACCGGTCGAGCAACGACGTCCCGGTCGCCACGTCGAGGACGACCGCGCCCGGGTCAGGACCGAGTGCTCCGGACGTGAGGACCCGGACCAGCGCCTCGGTCGGCAGCACCGGCATCGGGTCCGCGGCGGCAGGCTCACTCGCGAGCACCGCCGGTGCGTCGACGGGGGCGGGGTCGAGGGAGCGCGTCGGCGTCGGCGTCGGGGTCGGCGTGGCCTCGGGGAGCAGACCGGTGGAGAGGTTTCCGGTCGCGTCGAGGCCGACGACCGCTCCCGCCGAGGCGACGAGGACGCCGGTCACGACGAGGGCGGCCACCCGCAGCCTGCCCACGCTCACCTCGATTCGTCCCCATGCCCGGCGTACGCGAGACTATCGAGCGGTCGCGCCGTCACGGTGTCGCGGCCGACGGCCGAGGTGGGAGGCAGCAGCGTGGAGTTCGACGTCCTCATCGAGATCCCGAAGGGCAACCGGAACAAGTACGAGCTCGACCACACCACCGGCCGGATGCGGCTGGACCGGATGCTGTTCACGTCGACGCGCTACCCGGCGGACTACGGCTTCATCGAGGACACTCTCGGCGAGGACGGCGACCCGCTCGACGCCCTCGTGCTGCTCGAGGAGCCGACGTTCCCCGGCTGCCTGATCCGGGCGCGCGCGTTGGGCATGTTCCGCATGACCGACGAGGCCGGCGGCGACGACAAGGTGCTCTGCGTCCCGGCGACCGACCCGCGGATGGAGCACCTGCGCGACATCCACCACGTCTCGGAGTTCGACCGGCTGGAGATCCAGCACTTCTTCGAGGTCTACAAGGACCTCGAGCCCGGCAAGTCCGTGGAAGGCGCGACCTGGGTGGGCCGAGTCGAGGCGGAGGCCGAGATCGAGGCCTCGCGCAAGCGGCTCAGGGATGCCCAGGAGTCCGGCGAGGTCCTGCACTGACGCAGGTTCCGCGCGTGCCCGAGGTCGGCCGGCTCAGCACCGCCGAGGTGTCCGCGGACCTGCTGGCGGCGATCCACCAGCTGCTGATCGAGGCCTTCGACGGCGACTTCTCGGACGAGGACTGGGCGCACACCCTCGGCGGCTGGCACAGCATCGTCACCGACGGGGGCGCCGTCGTCGCTCACGCCGCCGTCGTCCCGCGGCTGCTCGACGCGGCCGACCGGACGGTGCGCACCGGCTACGTCGAGGGCGTCGCGACCGCCCCGGGCAGACAGGGCGAGGGCCTCGGGTCGCTCGCGATGGACGACGCGGCGGCGCTGCTGCGGGACCGGTTCGAGATGGGTGCCCTCTCCACCAGCCGGCACTCGTTCTACGAGCGGCTCGGGTGGCAGCGGTGGCACGGGCCGACCTTCGTCCGGGACGGTGCGCGGACCGTGCGCACCGAGGACGAGGACGACGGGATCATGGTCCTGCGCTTCGGGCACAGTGCCGGTGTGGACCTGGCCGCACCGCTGACCTGCGAGGCGCGACCCGGCGACGACTGGTGACGGCCTAGATCCAGCCGAGCTCGCTGAACTCGGGGAAGCCGCCCTGCCAGACTCCGAAGGCGGTGAACAGGACGAGCGACACGCCGTACGCCGTCAGCAGGTACCGCCCCATGCCGTCTCGGGTCAGCAGTCCCCAGACGGCGAACACGATGGCCGTGCCGATGCCGAACCACGCGGTCTGGCCCTCGATCGAGTTGGTGAAGTGAGTGAAGCCGACCAGCCCGGCCAGCAGGTGCGCGCCGACGCCGCCGCGCGGCCGCCGGTCCGCGAGCGCCACCGCGAGCACGGCGACGACGAGCGCGAAGCCGGAGTACCAGAGGTAGTGGCCGACCGTCTCGTCCCACAGGTGCACGACGTCGGGGTCCGGTCCCGGCAGGTCGTTGCCGACCGAGTTGGCCGCGAGGTGCAGGCCCTTGCCCAGGCTGTAGGTGACGGCGGCGAACCAGAACGCCGTCCACGTGCCGCGCCCGGCACCCGCGCCCCGGAGGGCACCCGCCGCCGTCCCGGTGACGACGTACGGCGTGAGGAGGTCGATCCAGTCGGCCCACCGGGTCGGCCCGACGTCGCCCAGGCCGGCGAACAACGTCCCGGCGTGGTGGAACACGCCGTACCCGACGGCGAAGAGGACGAGCCACCCGCCGAAGCTGCGGGCGTGGCGCTCGGTGTAGGCGCTCATCGACTCACGGGCGTGCTGCGCCGAACAGGCTGCCGCGCCAGATGCTGGAGATGCGGACGTTCTCGCCGGTGTAGGGCGCCTCGACCATCTGGCCGGCCCCGATGTAGAGGCCCACGTGGTAGATCGACCGGTAGTTCCCGGAGTCGCTGGCGAAGAAGACCAGGTCGCCCGGGCGTACGTCGGTCAGCGCGACCTTCTCGCTGCGTTCGTACTGCGCGACGCTGTAGTGCGGCAGCGACACACCGCCTTGTTCCCAGGCGCGCATCGTGAGCCCGGAGCAGTCGTAGCTGCCCGGCCCGTCGGCCGCCCACTGGTACGGCTTGCCGATCTGGGCCCGCGCGAACGCGACGGCGCGGTCGGCACCCGATGCGGTGCCGGACGACTCGCCCGACGGTGCCGACGGCGCCGACGGCTCCTGCCGGGGCTCGGGCGCGGCGGCCGGCTGCTGTGCGTCCTCCTGGGGTTCCTCGGCCTGGCGCTGTTCGTCGGCCTGCCGCTGCTCGTCGGCCCGGCGCGGTTCGTCGGCCCGGCGCTGTTCGTCGGCCCGGCGCTGCTCGTCGGCCCGGCGCTGCTCGTCGGCCGTGCGTGCCGCCTCGGCCTGCCGGGCGAGCTCGGCCGCGCGGGCTGCCTCCGCGGCCCGCGCCGCCTCGGCCTGCCGGGCCGCCTCCGCCTGCCGGGCCTGCTCGCGGGCCCTGGCCTCCGCGGCCCGGCGGGCGGCCTCCTCGCGCGCCCGCTCGAGCCCGGCCTGGCGCTCGCGCTCGAGGCGGACCGTCGTGTTGCGGGCCTTGGCGAGGGCCCGGACGAGGGTCTCGCGCTGCGCGGAGATCTCCGCGATGGCCCGCTGCTGGGTCGCCAGCCTCGCCTCGGCGACAGCCTTGGCGTGCTCGACCCGACGGGCGGCGCGCTCCCGCCGCTGCACCAACCGGTCCGCCCGCGCCTGGAGCAAGCCCGCGTGGACCTGGGCCGCGCGGAAGTCGTCGAGGGCGTGCCGACGGCTGTTCCCGACCGCCTGCAGGGTCGCCGCCCGGCTGATCAGGTCTCGGGGGCCGTCGGCGAGCAGGAACGCGGACAGGCCGCCGACGTCTCCGCCCGAGCGGTAGGCCGCGGCCGCGAAGCGGCCCAGGGCCACCCGAGCAGTCTCCACGGCGCCGCGGGCCTCCCGCGCAGTGCGCTGCGCCTCAGCCGCGGCACGTCCGGCCTCCTCGAGGCGAAGTCGCGCCCCGTTGTACGCCTCGATGACGCGGCCGACGTCGGCCGCGAGCCGGTCGGCCCGGGCTCCGGCGCCGGCCAGCTGGGCCTCTATCCGGCCGACGTCGCCGGCGGTGCCGGCGACCCGCTGCTGTGAGCGCTCGACGTCCTCGGCGCTGGGGAACACGGGAGACGAGGGGTCGGCGGACGCGGGGAACGTGCCGGTCAGGGTCAGCGCCGCGAGCGCGAGCACAGCGGCGGCACGGCGTACGGCGAGAGTCGCCACGCGCTGTCTCCTCTCGCGCACGTCCCGGTGCATCGGCGAGCGTGCCGTGCCGACACATGGCGTCACAACAGCCCCGACAGCGAACACCTGTCACATGGGTCACGTCAAGAGGCATGCGAACGGACCCCGGCGCGCCGGGGTCCGTCAGATGTGGTCGAGTCGGTGCGCGGGCCGTCAGCCCTGGTCGTGATGCCCTTCGTGCTCCGCAGCCCCGCCGTGCTCATGGAGCGCCGCGGAGAGCCGCTCCACGATCGCGCGGGCGTCGGCGGCGGCCCGGTCGCGCTCAGCACGCAGCCCGGCCACGGACCCCTCGAGCTCGGTCACCGTGGCGCGGGCGTCGCCCACGATGCGCTCCGCCTCGCCGAACGCCTGGTGGCGCGCCTGCGCGGCCTCACGCTCGGCCTCGGCTCGAAGCCGCTGCCCGAGCTCCCGGGCGTCGCGTTGCACCTGCTGAGCCCGCTCACGGGCCGCCGTGAGCAGCCGCTCCGCCTCGTCGCGCGCCTCGGCCACTGTGGCGTCCGCCACCTTGCGGGCGTTCTCGAGCAGGCCCAGCGCCCGCTCCGGACCCTGCGCCTGCGAGCCCTGGTCGTGTACGACGCGCAGGTCGGTGCGCTGGTCGCTGCCCGGGATGGTCATGCTGGTCCTCCTCGAGGGGGACGGCTCGGGGGGCACGGCTGCCCGTTGCGCGCACACGCTACGCCGTACTCCATGGAAAGGTCACCCCTCGGACCGACCTGCGGTCGCTGCGACCCGGCCGGCACCACGCTCCACGAGGTGCTGGGCGGGTCCGGCAGCCCGCCCGGCGACCCGCCTGACGCGACCTTTGCCGTCGAGGTGGATGCCCACGATGGTCACGCCCGGGAACTGGTCGGCGAGCCAGGCGACCCCCTCGGCCACCAGCTGCTCGTGATCGGCGTCGGGCACCGGGTTGCCGGCGCAGTCGGCGTGCGAGGCGACGACGAGCTGATGACTGCCGTGTGCCCGCGTCGACACCGCCACGTCCGTCGCCAGCCGGAGCCGGCCGGCGAAGTCCTGGGTCAGGACCCGGTCCGGGCCGGGGACCGTCACCATGTCGACGTAGTCGACGCCGAACCAGGTGCGGGTGACGTCGACCACGGCCTGCTGGATGCGACCGTCCATGCAGGTGATGGCCGTCGCGAACCGCAGAGGTCGGCCGTCAGGACCGAGCGTTCCGGGCCGCAGGGGCTCCACGATCACGTCTCCTCATACCTGGGGAGGTATCAGAATGAGGAATGTCCGGACAACCTGTCAAACCCGCCGCCACGCGGCCCGGGGCGGGAGCCCGCGACCTTCACGGCAGCGAGACGTAGCCCCTGCGGTTCTTCCAGAGGAAGTACTTCTCCAGGCCCACCTTCATCGCGTGGTTCTGCGGGCCCGGGATGAGCGCCCCGGCCTTGCGCGGCGGCAGCATCTTGTCGGCGAGGATCATCACCCCGTTGTTCCCGGCGTCCATGACGCACATCGCCGGGATGTCGCCGAACGCCTTGGTCTTGGTCGGCGCCTCCCCGCGTACCTGCGAGGCGACGTTGACGGCCGCGACGTGCGCCATCCGCTCGGTCGGGAAGCCGGTCTTCGGCAGCCCGGTCGGCACCTGGGTCTGCCACGGCACCGGCACGTCGGCGGCGATCCCGACGGCGTAGATGTTGTCGTGACCGGCGCTCTGGTAGGTGTCCCGCACCCGCACGTAGCCCTTCTCGGTGGCCAGTCCCTCGGTGCGCGTCAGGAACTCCTGGCCCAGGAACGGCGGGATGATCATCGCGTACGCGTTCGGCAGCTGGCTGCCGTCGGCGAGGCGGACCATGCCGGGCTCCACGGACTCCATCGCCACGTTGACATGGGCCTCGATGCCCTCCTTGCGCAGGAACATCTTGAGCAGCGGCTCGCCCCCGCGAAGGCCGCCGATGCCGAAATGGCCGAGGAACGGCTCGCTGGTGACGTAGTGCAGCTTCACCCTGCCCTTCAGGCCCGCCTTCTTGAGGCGGTACGCGACGTTGAAGAGGTACTCGTAGGCCGCACCGAAGCACCCAGCACCCTGCGTGGCGCCGACGACGATGTCGCCGGGCGCGTCCAGGTACCGCCGCCACGCCTCCCGCGCCCGCTGGGCGTCCGGCAGGGTCGTGATCGTGCAGCTGTTCTCGGTGAGCCCCGGGACCGCGCCGAAGTCGTTGCGGTAGCCGGTGGCGATCACGAGGTAGTCGTAGGACTCGACACCGCGCGTCGTCTCGACCTTCTGCCCGCCCGGGTCGATGCCGGTGGCCTCGGCGTGGACGAACTCGACGTCGTGGCGCTCGAAGGTCGGCTCCACCGGGAACGTGATGTCCCACCGATTGCGGGCGCCGAACGGCAGCCAGATCAGCGACGGGTTGTAGAGGAAGTGCTCCGACGGCGAGACCACGGTGACGTCGACGTCGCCGTGCAGGCCCTTCTTCACCGCGAGGGCCGCAGTGAGCCCCCCGAAGTTGGAGCCCAGGACCAGGACCTTCTTGCGCGACATGTCCGCCTCCAGTGGGACCGGTACGGCTGCTGTTTCGACCGTAGAGGCCCGCGTGCCCGGCCGGGAGCCTTGCCGGGTTTGTTGTCGCCGCACGCCGCTTCAGGCGAGGACCGTGGCGGGGGCCGAGAAGGGCAGCCGGTTGACCACGTCCAGCTGCCGGGCGGTGTGGTGCTGGAGCGCCATCAGGTCCGACGGGCTCAGCACGGCACACACCCAGTCCCAGTGCAGAGCGCACCAGTCGCCGGCTGTCAGTCCGCCGGCCAGGCCGAGCCCGCCGTCCCCGGCACGCACCCGCTCGGCACGCGGCGGCTCGACCACCAACCGGTGCCCGTCCCAGCCGAGCGGCCTGGACCGCACGACCGCCCAGTCACCGTCGACCTCCACCACCTGGCCCCACCGGATCCGGCAGCGGTCCAGCACCTGCAGCGGCTCGTCGACCCGCCCGGAGCGCAGCAGCCCGACCCAGGGGTAGACCCCGAACACGTGGAACGCATGGTGCGGCAGCGCGCCGGCCGGCGCGGCGGCGACCAGCCGCTCGAAGTCCTTGCCGGTGCGGAAGGCGAAGCGGTCCTCGAGCGACCGGCACATGGCCAGCGGCCGGACCTTGTCGAGGAGGTGGTTGCCGATCCAGTAGGCCTGCACGACCGCGGGGTCCAGCGGGTCGGGCAGCCCGTTCTCCGCCGCGATCAGCTCGAGGTAGGGCCAGGCTCCCTCGAACCCGCGGGCCAGCGTTCGCAGGCCCGCTGCGTCCTCCCCAGAAGCGGTGTGCTCGAGCAGCGCCTGCGCGTCGTCGGGACCGCAGTGACCGAGCTCGTTCGGCGGGTACGCGAACTGCGCGAAGATCCGCGGACCGTCACGGTGCCCGGTCATGTCACCCGGACCGCCCCTGGCACCCGGCGCGTCCCCACCAGGACGAGCGCCCCTCCGGCGACCAGCATGGTCAGCCCGGCCAGCTGGGGCACGAGCGCAGTGCCGTCGACCACCGCCGACAGCACCGCGGTCACCAGCGCACCCACCACGAGCACGGCGGTCACGTCGACGGCCTGGGCCCGGGCAAGGGCCGCGAACCAGGTGCCGACGTAGCCGGCGAGCAGCAGCCCGGTCAGCAGGACCCAGCCGAGCTGTTCGGCGTCCAGGCGGACCACGCCGGCCGCCTGTCCGCGGGCCGCCGCCCACCCGACGAGGACCAGCGAGCCGAGGACCATCCGCGCGAGGGCGACCGTCCAGGACGTCAGCCCGCCGAGCAGCCGCTTGACCAGCACGGTCTCGACCGCCCAGCACAACGTCGCGGCGAGCACCATCAGCTCGCCGGAGCCCCACGGCATGTGAAGGGGCGCGGCCACCCCTCCGGCAAGGGACGCCTGGCCGGCGACCAGGAGGCCGATGGCGCCCCACTGCAGCGGTCCGACCCGCTCGGCGAGGAGCGGGACGGCGAGCAAGGCCACCCACACCACCAGCGTCTTGTGCAGGAAGGCCGCCTGCGCGGACGACGCCCGGCTCAGGCCCTCGAAGAAGAGCAGGAACGGAAGGCTGCCGCCGACCACCCCGACGAGGCCCAACGCCGCCCACTGCCGCGGCCCGGTCGGCCGGCTGAGCACCCGTCCCGACGACGACGCCGACAACGCGCCGACCACCCCGATCAGCACCAGGGCAGCGACCGCGTTCTTCGCTGTGGTGTACGTCGCGGAGTCCTCGAACGTCTTGACGCCGTAGCTGTTGAGGAACACCGCGACGCCGCTGATCCCGGCTGTGCCCAGTGCCAGCTGCATACCCCTCGTGCCCGTGCGGTTCATCGTGCGTCCTCCGCTGTCGGCTCGCGCATCGCGAGCGCCTCCACCGCCTGCTGCTCGGTCAGCCGGGCCAACGCGAAACCGGCGTGCACCATCAGCCAGTCGCCAGGGGCAACCGGCTCGTCGAGGGTGAGCAGCGATACCCGTACGTCACGCGCACCAGTCCGCACGAGGGCGACGTCACCGTCGAGCACGGCAGCCACCTGACACACCAGGCCGAGGCACATCAGGGCTCACCCCCGGCCATCGACCCGGCCACCGCGACGACCAGGCCGACCGCGGCGGGCACCGCGTCACGCACCGGCGGTGACATCGGCGCCCCGGTCTGGAAGGTGGCCGCCTCCACCCCGACCAGCACCAGCTGCCGCGGCATCCGCCCCAGCGCGCGGAGCAGCTCGACCGCGGCGTCCAGCCCGAGCGCATGCGTGCCACCTGCACCCGTCCACTCCGGCAGCGGCTCACGGTGCGCATCCCGCACCAGCAGCGTGCCCGGCGGCCGCCCGCTGCGCACTGCGTCGACGACCACCACCAGCTCCGCGCTCGCGCCGTCGTCGAGCAGGTCCACGGGCTCCGCCGGCGACACCACCCGCACGCCGGGCAGGTCCCGGCCGAGCAGGCGCCCGGCCACCGCCGGACCCACGCCGTCGTCACCTCGGTCGGCGTTGCCGACCCCGAAGACCACCACCGTGCCCGCCGCCTGCGTGGTCATGACCGCTCCACCGTCAGGTCGAGGAAGTGCGTGGCGCAGGAGATGCACGGGTCGTAGTTGCGGATGGCCTGCTCGCACTGGCGGGTCAGCTCGTCGTGGGGCAGGTCGAGCCGCGCCTGCACGTAGTCCCGCAGGTCGGCCTCGATGCTCGGCTGGTTCTGCGACGTCGGCGGCACGATCTG
>DASVBQ010000194.1:0-6130 GCA_036375795.1 Actinomycetes bacterium | reverse complement strand
GAGCGGGCGGCCGAGCGAGGCCTGCGGGTGGTCGCGCTCTCCGCCCAGACCCACGCCCTCGGCTTCTACGAGCGGCTCGGCTACGCCGCGTACGGCGCGGAGTTCGACGACGCCGGGCTCCCGCACCGGTGGATGCGCCGGACGCTGGGCTGACCGGCTGGTTTGACCTCTCGTCACGATTCATGAGCAATTCGTAACCCTTCTGCGGGATCTGTCGTTCTACGCTCTGTAAGGGCCTCTAGACGCAGCGTGTAGCTGCAGGTCGACGTGGGGGTGGGGGACATGGCCGTGAGCTCGGCACGTCTGGTCCGCGTACTGGTGGCGGTGGTCGCGGTCGAGTGCGTCATCGCCCTCGTCGTGTGCAGCGGCGGGGCCTGGCAGGTCGCCGTCGGCGACCCCGGACCGGTCGACTACGTGGCCGCGGCAGGCCTGGGCTGGGTCGTGGTCCTCGCGGTGTCGGCGCTGCTCGTCGCTCGCCACATCGACGAGCTGGGCCGCCGCGTGGACGAGCACGACGCGTCCCGGCGTCGGCTGTCGGCGATCGTCCATCGCACCGAGCGGGTGCTCGCGGACCCGGCGTCGATGGAGGTCGCGCTGCAACCTGTCGTCGACGTCGCGACGGGGCGGTGGGTCGCCGTGGAGGCCCTTGCCCGTTGCCCCGACAACGCGCCCCCGGAGCGCTGGTTCACCGAAGCGCACGAGGCCGGCGTCGGCATGCCGCTCGAGCTCCTCGCGATGGAGAAGGCCCTGCTGACGCTGCCGGCGCTACCGGCTGGCGTCCAGCTGTCCATCAACGCCTCGCCGGCGCTGATCGTCGATCCGGTCTTCCACGAGCTGATGTCGGGGATGGGCCGGCACCGGCAGCGGCTGGTCATCGAGATCACCGAGCATGCGGCCGTCGCGGGCTACGAGGACATCCGGGCCGCGCTGCTGCCGCACCGGGAACAGGGACTGCGCCTCGCCGTGGACGACACCGGCGCTGGGTACGCGTCCTTCGCGCACGTGCTGCGGCTACGCCCCGACATCATCAAGCTGGACCGCTCCCTCCTCGCGGACATCGACCACGACGCGGCCCGCCGGGCCTTCGTCACGGCGATCGTGCTGCTCGCGCTGGAGCTGGATGCGGGCGTGACCGCCGAGGGGGTCGAGACGGCCGCGGAGCTCGACACCCTGCGCAGCCTCGGCGTCGACACGGTCCAGGGCTACCTGCTGGCCCGGCCGAGCACCGACCCGCAGACCTGGCGGTCCTGGGCCGAGCGCAACTGGCTCGCGCACTCGGGGATGTCGGGGCAGCCGGCGCGCGTCAGGAGCTGAAGGCGTCGGCATCGGCTGCCGACACGTGAGGGTCAACCCGGTCCGCTGAGTACGTCCACAGTTCACCGCTGGTCACTACCGTGGAGGGTGCTCATGAGTCGTCGGGGGGAGTCGCTGGTGCTGGTCGCGCTGGTCCGCCGGGTGGTCGCTGTCATCGCGGTCGTCGGCTGCGCGGTCGCCGTGCTGCTGCTGCCGGCGTCGAGCGCGGTGGCGTCCGGCCTGGGGCCGGCGCGCCCGGCCCTGCTGGCCGCCGGCCTGCCGACGACGCTCAGCCTCTCGGCTGCTCCGGCCGAGGTCGGCTTCGGCGAGGCCAGCACCCTGTCCGGGCGGCTCACCGACCCGGCCACCGGCGCCGGGATCAGCGGGGCGGAGGTCCACCTGGAGAGCCTTGGAGCCGACGGCTTGTGGGTCGAGCTGGCGCTGCTGGTGACCGATGGCGGGGGAGCGGTCTACTCCGCGCAGGCACCGGCGGCCACGACGGCCTATCGGCTGCGGCACGCCGACCCGGGTGCGCCGGAGGCGTCGGTGAGCAACGAGGTGACGGTGACAGTGCGGGTGCTGAGCGCGGCACTGAGCCGGGCTGCGGTGCGGGTGGGCCACCCGGCGTTCGTGACCGGGTCGCTGGCCGCACCGGAGGGGTCCGAGGTGCGGCTCGAGCGCCGGCTGGGCGGGGAGTGGGTGCGGGCCGACACGGCGGTCACCAAGCCGAACGGGACGTTCGGGTTCACGCTCACCCCGACGTACGCCGGGTTCTGGCGGTGGCGCGTGCTCGGCGGCGGGTCGGTGGTGGCGCTGCCGGCGCTGGACGCCTTCCGGCTGCACCGGTACTCGGTGTCGACCCGCGGGTCGATCCGCGCCGACATGGGGGCCTTCCGGTCGGTGGTCGCCGAGACCTACGCCGACCCGCGGGGCTGGCTGGGCGGGCATCATCGGTTCCGCTTCGTGAAGCGGGGCGGCGACTTCACGGTGGTGCTGTCGCAGGCTCGGTACCTGCCGGGCTTCTCGTCGGTCTGCTCGTCGATGTACAGCTGCCGGGTCGGGCGCTACGTGATCATCAACCAGGACCGGTGGCGCACGGGCTCGCCGCACTTCCCGGGGACGCTGGAGGAGTACCGCCACATGGTGGTCAACCACGAGACGGGGCACTGGCTCGGGCGCGGGCACGCGTACTGCCGGTCGCGTGGTGCGCTCGCTCCGGTGATGCAGCAGCAGTCGAAGGGCATGCAGGGGTGCCGGGTCAACCCCTGGCCGCTCGCCCGCGAGATCCGCGCGGTGTCCTGATCGGCGGGCGGAGGTAACGGTTTCGTCTGCCTCGGTGCGTCGTGCGCAAGGACACGGCCCGTGTTGCCGACGATGTCGGCGTCCCGAGCTGGGGGAGACCATGCACCGCGTTCGACTGTCCCGACCCGCGCGCGCCGCCACGGCGGTGGCCTGCGCGTTGACCGTGCTCGGCGTGAGCGCAGTGCCGGCCGGCCCCGCCGCGGCAGCCGTGGCGCCGACCGCGGGGGTCCGCCTGACCGGCGCGGACATCTCGTGGCCGAACTGCCCCGAGGGCATGGGGATCCCCTCCCGGCGCAGCTCGGGCAACCCGATGCCGCTGGACTCGGCGTCGTTCGTCATCGTCGGGCTGACCAACGGGCCGGGGTTCGTCCCGAACCCCTGTCTGGCCGACCAGGTCGCCTGGGTGAAGGCACACCAGCGCTGGCTCGGGGCGTACGCCATGACGACGTTCCCGTCGCGGGCGCAGCACGCGACGTACGGCGCGTCGGGTCCCTGGGCCGCGGACGCACCACGGGCCACGCTGAAGAACACCGGCTACCAGCAGGCGGTGTACAACGTCGCGTCGATGCGGACGCACGGCATCGACGTGCCGCTGGTGTGGGTGGACGTCGAGCCGTACCCGACGCACCCGTGGAGCCGCAGCGTGCGGGCGAACCGAGCGGTGATCACCGGAGCGGTGCGGGGGTACGAGGACAGCGGCTACCGGGTCGGCTTCTACTCGTACGACGGCGGCTGGCGGGCGGTGGTCGGCTCGTGGCGCAAGCCGGCGTACCCGACCTGGTACCCCGTCGGGCCGGAGCGCTACGGCTTCCGTGAGGCGTCGCAGCGGTGCGGGTTGCCGAGCTTCTCCGGCGGCCCGGTGATGCTCGGTCAGTGGGTCGACGGTGCGCGCGACCGGAACGTGACCTGCCCGCGGCTGACCGGACGGGCACCGCTCGCGCACCCGCTGACCCGGTGGCTGGGGACGACCTTCGGGCCGGGGGCCTCCGGGCCCGGGGTGGTGACGCTGCAGCGCGCGATGAACATGCGGCCGCAGTACGTCACCGGCCGGTTCGACGCCCGGACCCAGCGGGTGCTGCTGGCCTTCCAGCGGATCCGGTCGTTCCCGCCGACCGGGGTGGCGACCGACCTGGAGATGCAGGCGCTCGGTGCCGGCACCGTTCGCCCCGGCCGCCCGAGCCGGATGTCACGCTTCTTCACCGCGTACTGACCCCCTCCCCACGATCGTCCGCTCCCGACACGCTCACGCCCACGGCGCGTCGCGGGCAGGAACGCAGCGAACCGCATGTCTGGGGCGTGGAAGCCCGACACGCCGTGGGCGCTCGACTGTCGCGGATGCTGCCCGGGACCGTCGGTGCCCGGACCTAGACTCGGGCACCGGACAGCACACCCGTCGACACACCCCGAGGCGCCACCGAGCATGGGATCTTCAGACTCGTTCGTGCACCTGCACGTGCACACCGAGTACTCCATGCTCGACGGCGCCGCCCGGCTCGACGACCTGTTCAAGGAGTCGGCGGCGATGGGCATGCCGGCCCTCGCGATGTCCGACCACGGCAACGTGTTCGGCGCCTACGACTTCTGGAAGAAGGCCAAGGCCGCCGGGGTGAAGCCGATCATCGGCACCGAGGCCTACCTCACGCCCGGCACCCACCGCAGCGACCGCACCCGGGTCCGGTGGGCCGACGGCGGCGAGGACGACGTCTCCGGCGGCGGCGCCTACACCCACATGACGATGTGGGCCGAGAACACCGCCGGCATGCACAACCTGTTCCGTCTCTCCAGCCTGGCCAGCCTCGAGGGGCAGTACTACAAGCCGCGCATTGACCGCGAGCTGCTGCAGTGCTACGCCAAGGGCCTCATCGCCACGACCGGCTGCCCCGGCGGCGAGGTGCAGACGCTGCTGCGCATCGGCCGCTACGACGACGCCGTACGCAGCGCGGCCGAGTTCCGCGACATCTTCGGCAAGGACAGCTTCTTCTGCGAGGTCATGGACCACGGGCTGCCGATCGAGGCGCGCGTCCGGGCCGACCTGCTCCGGCTGGCCAAGGACCTCGGGCTGCCGCTGGTCGCCACCAACGACTTGCACTACACCTACCCGCATGACGCCGAGGCGCACGCCGTCCTGCTCTGCGTCCAGTCCGGCTCCACGCTGGCCGACCCGAAGCGGTTCAGGTTCGAGGCCGACGACTTCTACCTCAAGACGCCGCAGGAGATGCGCGCGGTCTGGCGCGACCTGCCCGAGGCCTGCGACAACACCCTGGCCATCGCCGAGCGCTGCGACGTCAGCTTCACCGAGGGCGCGAACCTCATGCCGCGCTTCCAGGTCCCCGACGGCGAGACGGAGGAGACCTGGCTGGTCAAGGAGGTCGAGCGCGGCCTGCAGAAGCGGTTCGGCGGGAACGTCCCCGAGACCCACCGCACCCAGGCGGAGTACGAGGTCGGGGTCATGGTCCAGATGGGCTTCCCCGGCTACTTCCTGGTGACCGCGGACCTGGTCGGCTACGCCAAGGCGACCGGGATCCGGGTCGGTCCCGGCCGCGGGTCCGCAGCCGGGTCACTCGTCGCGTACGCCCTCGGCATCACCGACCTCGACCCGATCCCGCACGGCCTGCTGTTCGAACGGTTCCTCAACCCCGAGCGCATCTCGATGCCGGACATCGACCTGGACTTCGACGAGCGCCGGCGCGGCGACATGATCCGCTACGCGACGGAGAAGTACGGCGAGGACCGCGTCAGCCAGATCATCACCTACGGCACCATCAAGGCGAAGCAGGCCGTCAAGGACTCCGCCCGAGTGCTGGGCTTCCCGTTCGTGATGGGCGACCGCATCACCAAGGCCATGCCGCCGGCCGTGATGGGCAAGGACGTCCCGCTGTCGGGCATCTTCGACTCGGGCCACCCCCGCTACAAGGAGGCCGGGGAGTTCCGGGCGCTCTACGAGTCCGACCCCGACGTCAAGCGCGTCGTCGACAACGCGCGCGGGCTCGAGGGCCTCAAGCGGCAGTGGGGGGTGCACGCGGCCGGCGTCATCATGTCCAGCGAGCCGCTGATCGACGTCATCCCGATCATGCGGCGCGAGCAGGACGGCGCCATCATCACCCAGTTCGACATGGGCGCCTGCGAGACGCTCGGCCTGCTGAAGATGGACTTCCTCGGCCTGCGCAACCTCACCGTCCTCGACGACTGCCTGCGCAACATCGAGGCCAACCGCGGCGAGCAGCTGCAGCTCGAGACCCTCGGCCTCGACGACGTGAAGGCCTACGAGCTGCTCGCCCGCGGCGACACCCTGGGTGTCTTCCAGCTCGACGGCGGCCCGATGCGCAGCCTGCTGCGCGCGATGAAGCCGGACAACTTCGAGGACATCTCCGCGGTCCTCGCGCTCTACCGACCCGGCCCGATGGGCGCCAACGCCCACATCGAGTACGCCGACCGCAAGAACGGCCGCAAGCCGGTCGTGCCCATCCACCCCGAGCTGGAGAAGCCGCTCGAGGAGATCCTCGGCGACACCCACGGCCTGATCGTCTACCAGGAA
>DASVBQ010000193.1:0-16331 GCA_036375795.1 Actinomycetes bacterium | reverse complement strand
CGGCAGGCCGCCCTCGACCAGCGTGACGGCCTGCTCCACGGCGTACTCGTCGAGCTCGGAAAGCCTCCCGTCGACGTGCGCACGGTCCAGCGTGAGGTCCTCGGCGTAGCGCCAGGCGGCGGTGGGTTCGGGCACGTGCTTGACCGGTACGACGATCTTCATGGGGCCTCGTTCCGCTCGTCGATGTCGCGGGGTCCTGCGTTGGCCACCACGCTAAGCAGGGCGACGGAGCGCGACAGGGGTCCTACGGCCCCTTACGGTCGGGACTTCGGACGTTACTGGCCAGTAGCCCGGATCCGTCAGGAACGCTGGCGCACTCCAGCCGCCCCAGCGGATGCTTGGCAGGCGCCCCGAATCGGAATTGAGGATGACGGATGACGCAATGGCTGCTGGCCTACCACGGCTTCGACGCGGTGGAGGAGCCGGTCCGCGAGGTCCTCTGCGCCCTGGGCAACGGCCGGTTCGCCACCAGGGGCGCGGCGCCGGAGTCGCAGGCCGACGGCGGGCACTACCCCGGGACGTACGCCGCCGGCGTCTTCAACCGTCTGGGTGTCGACCTCGCCGGTCGCCACGCCGTGCACGAGAGCATGGTCAACCTGCCGGCATGGCACTCGTTGCGCTTTCGGCACGAGGACGGCGACTGGTTCACCGTGCGTTCCGACACGGTCACCGACCACACGGTCACCGACTACGTGCAGGAGCTGGACATGCGGCGCGGAGTCCTCACCCGGCGTTTCGTCGTCGAAGACGCGACCGGCCGGCGGACCGAGGTCGCGCAGCGCCGGATCGTCTCGATGGCCGACCCCTTCGCCGCGGCACAGGACACGACCTTCGTCGCCGAGAACTGGTCCGGTCGCCTGGTCGTGCGGGTCGGCCTGGACGGGTGCGTCGGAAACCGGGGGGTGCCGCGGTACATCGGTCTCGGCGAGACACACCTGCGGGTCACCGGCATGGGCGACTGCGGCGAGCGTTCGGTCGCGCTGGACGTGGAGACCGTCGAGTCGAGGCTGCGCGTCAGCCTCGCCGCGCGCCACCGGCTGCTGGTCGACGGGTCGGTGCGACAGGGCCACTGGCAGACGGTCCGCTCCCCCGAGTACGTCGGTCACGAGGTGGTTCTCGACCTGCGCGAGCGGGAGGAGCACACGGTCGAGAAGGTGGTGGTCATCTACACCTCGAGGGACCGCGCGGTCGGTGATCCGGCCGAGACGGCCCGCCGCCGGATCGCGATGCTGCCGGAGCTGGACGACCTGCTGGACCGGCACGTCCTGGCCTGGGACCACCTCTGGGAGCGCTGCCACGTCGAGATCGACGCCCCGCTCGAGGTGATCCGCGGGCTGCACCTCCACCTCTTCCACCTGCTGCAGACCGTCAGCCAGCACAGCATCGACCTCGACGTCGGCATCCCGGCCAGGGGGCTGCACGGTGAGGCCTACCGCGGTCACATCTTCTGGGACGACATCTTCGTGTTCCCGTTCCTGAACCTGCGGATGCCGGAGCTCGCGCGCGCCCTGCTGCTCTACCGGTGGCGACGGCTGCCCAGCGCCCGCGAGGCCGCACGCGAGGCTGGGTTCGACGGTGCGATGTTCCCGTGGCAGAGCGGGTCCGACGGCCGAGAGGAGACCCCGCTCTGGCACCTCAACCCCCAGTCCGGCCGGTGGCTCCCGGACAACTCCCGGCTGCAGCGGCACATCGGCTTGGCCATCGCCTACAACGTCTGGCGCTACTACGAGGCGACCGCGGACCTCGACTTCCTCGCCCAGCACGGCGCCGAGCTGATGCTGGAGATCGCGAAGTTCTGGGCCAGCCTGGCCACCTACGACAGGGCCGGCGACCGCTACGACATCTGCGGCGTGATGGGCCCGGACGAGTACCACGACGGTTACCCCTGGCGGGACGAACCGGGTATCGACAACAACACCTATACGAACGTCATGGTGGTCTGGACCCTGCTCCGCACCCTGACCTGTCTCGAGCTGCTCCCCGAGCGGCGGCGTCAGGAGCTGCTCGACCTGCTCGACATCCGCCGTGAGGACCTCGAGCGGTGGCGGCACATCACGCTCAAGATGCGGGTCTGCTGGCTCGGCGACGAGGTCCTGGCGCAGTTCGACGGCTACGACCGATTGGAGGAGTTCCCCTGGCTGGACTACGTCGAGAGGTACGCCGACATCAGCCGGCTCGACCGCATCCTGGAGGCCGAGGGCGACACCCCGAACCGCTACCAGGTCTCCAAGCAGGCCGACGTGCTGATGCTCTTCTACCTGCTCTCCGTGGACGAGCTCGGCGACATCCTCGAGCAGCTCGGCTACCCGCACTCGGACCAGATGATCCCCAACACCGTCGACTACTACCGGCGCCGCACCTCGCACGGGTCCACCCTGTCGCGGATCGTGCACGCCTGGGTGCTGGCCCGCAGCGACCGGCCTGCGGCGTGGGGCTTCTTCCGCAACGCGCTGGACGCGGACGTTGCCGATAGTGCTGGAGGCACGACCGCAGAGGGCATCCACCTGGGCGCGATGGCGGGCACCGTCGACCTGCTGCAGCGGGGGTTCACCGGCCTGGAGACCGGCGGTGACAGGCTGCGCCTCGACCCGTGCCTGCCCGACGACCTCGCCGGCATGCGGTTCCGCATGCACTACCGCCAGCACCACGGCATCGTGGTCGACGTCAACCACGAGCACGTGGTGGTCAGCGGCCGCCGCGGGGCCGCGCCCCCCCTGCCCCTCGACGTGTGCGGAGAGATCTACGAGGTGCACGCCGACGGAGCCGTCGAGGTGCCCCTGCCGCCTCGCGAGCAACACTCGCGGGACGCCGGGCCGACCTGAGACACCTGACGGACACCGGCGGACGCGAAAGGCCTCCGACCCGGAGTGCACCGGATCAGAGGCCTTGTTGTGGAGCCGCCTGTCGGAGTCGAAACTTCGCTAGTTGCCCCCACGCTTCCCCGCGGGTGTGGCCACGATCCCGCCTCCGTTTGATGCTGCCAGCAAGACGCGCTCGAAAGCGAGGGACATACCCGCCCGTGGCTTCAGCCGGTCACCATGCTTCCTGACAGAACGGGTACACAGAGGGGGCAGCGGCATGGGAATCGCTCAGGAGGGCGATTCCGGGCGGCCGGTGGTGTCGCTGCCAGGGGCAGGCACTCCGTGGAGGTTGGCATCAGCGCCGCCGAGGGTGGTGCGGTCGCGCCCATGGTGCCCATGCCAGTCGAGTACCAGCAGCGTGGCGTCATCCGCGAGGGTTGGCCCGGTCACCGCCAGGACGTCGTCAGCGAGTCTTCGGGTGGCCTCACGTGGGTGCATGGCCCGTGTCTCGCTGATCTCCGCGATGAGGTCCATAGCGGCAGCATTGCGTTCGAGCATCCCGTCGGTGACGAACACGACACGATCGCCCGGTTGAAGGCGCAGGTCGGTGGTCGAGTACTCCTCATCGTGGAACAAGCCCATCGGCAGCCCGCTCGCCAGCTCCACCGGACCGACCTCCCCGGCGCGGGCGAGGTAGGGCGCCACGTGACCCGCGTTGACCAGCGTGAGGACCCCGGTGCGGAGGTCCAGCAGCCCGAGCAGCCCGGTGGCGTAACCCTCGTCGGACACGCTGACGGCGTAGTCGGAGAGGGCGATGTTGGCCGCGGCGGCCTGCTCTATCAGGGAAGCGCCCTGACGGCGGGTGTTGCGTAGACTGCCGACGCACAGGGTGGCCGTGAGCGCGCTGGCCACGCCGTGACCCATCGCGTCGGTGATGGACAGGTGCAGTACGTCGCGGCCGAGGCTGTAGTCGAAGGTGTCACCTCCGACGTTGGCGGCCGGCTCCAGCCACGCGGAGAGGGTGAAGGACCCGCCTTCGCAGGTGAAGGCCGCAGGAAGCAGCCGGCGCTGGATCTCGGCCGGCAACGTGAACGGCGTGCTGCGCTGCCCCCACTCGAAGAGGTCGGTGTGGCGACGGTTTGCGATTACCACGAACGCCAGTAGGTGCGCGGTCCGGGCAATTTCGTTGAGAACGTCAGCCTGTGGCTCGGCCGGGAGCGACATCTCGAGGAGGCCTAGTACCTCGCCCCGCTCGGTCACCGGAGCGAGCACCGTCCACTGCTCCGCTCGGAGCCCACCCATGTAGGACTCGCCGGGCGGCAGCAACCGCAGCTGCTGGAGCCGAAGGACCTGCTCGACTGGGCCCCCGTCGAAGGGCATCAACTTCGCGGACTCTTCGACGTCCCGACGGTTGCCGACCGCCCCTAGGCCGGAAGCCGGCTCCGACACCCTGACATGTGCCAGCCGGACCAGCGCACGTCCCGAAAGGTCAGAGATCAGGAACGACACCGTCGTGGCACCAAGCGCGGCGCCCAGCTCACGGGTGACCGCTTCCACGGCCCGTACCGGCGCAGCGGCCTCGGCCATGTCGAGCATCCGGCTGACCGCCTGGCCGCGCCTTCCGGCATCTGTCACTCCCGGAGCATAGGCGGGCACCCGACCCCGGATCAGGACCGAGCCAGAGCACCAGCCGCCGCAGCTGTATCGGACGGGCGAGCTCCGTGAGCTCGAGGGCCGCTTGGAGGCCGGCGATCATCGCCAGACCGAGGTGTCGGTCAGGTTGCGCAGGTCAGGCCCTCTGGCCCGACCACGAAGCAGGACCAACTGAGACTAGAACTGAGACTGGAGATCGTCGGGGCCGGACGAACAAGGCCTCCGACCCGGAGTGCATCGGATCAGAGGCCTCGTCGCGGAGCCGCCTGTCGGAGTCGAACCGACGACCTACGCATTACGAGTGCGTCGCTCTAGCCGACTGAGCTAAGGCGGCGGGTGGCCCCGGGGGCATGCCGCCGGCACCGGCGGACAAGTCTAGGGCATGGTCTGTCAGGCAGCTCACCGGCAGCGCGTGCCCTTCGCCGGCAGGCGGCCCTCCAGCAGGTAGCGGTCTACGGCCCGGTCGATGCAGGCGTTCCCGCGGCGGTACGCCGTGTGCCCGTCACCCACGAAGGTCAGCAGGCGTCCGGAGTCCAGCTGGCTCGCGAGCGCCTTCGCCCAGGCGTACGGCGTGGCCGGGTCCCGCGTGGTCCCCACCACCAGGATCGGCTTCGCGCCCTCGGCGGCGACCGGGTGCGGGGACCCCTGCGGCGGCACCGGCCAGCTGGCACACGGCAGGTTGCCCCACGCGATGAACGCGCCGAACACCGGCGAGACCCGCTCGGCCTCGACCGCCTCGGCCCGGTAGTCGGCGAGCTCCATCTGCTCCGGCCGGTCGAGGCAGTTCACCGCGTACAGCGCTTCCATCGCGTTCGTCGTGTAGGTGCCGTCCGGGCCGCGGTCGCTGTAGTAGTCGGCAAGCGCGAGCAGGGTGTCGCCGCTGCCCCTCTTGGCCTCGCGGAGCGCATCCCGCAACAACGCCCAGCTGCCCTCGTCGTAGAGCGCGGCAGCCACACCGATGACGGCCAGCGCCTGCGTCACCGGTCGGCCGGGCTCCCCGCGCAGGGGCTTGGCGTCGATGGCGTCGAAGAGCCGGTCCACCTGCCGCTCGGCGGCGTCGACCCCACCGGAGAACGGGCAGGACGACCGGCCGACGCAGTCGTCGAGGAAGGACCGGAAGGCCCGCTCGAAGCCGACCGTCTGCCCCGCCGCGATGTCGGTGCCGGTCGACGACGGGTCGAGCGGACCGTCGAGGACCAGCCGCCCGACGCGCCGCGGGAAGATGTCGGCGTACGTCGCGCCGATGTAGGTCCCGTAGGACTTGCCGAGGTAGCTCAGCCGGCGGTCCCCGAGCGCGGCCCGCAGCACGTCGAGGTCGCGGGCCACCTCGCGGGTCCCGACGTGCGCCGTGAGCGCCGGGCGGCGAGCCAGGCAGCCCGCGCCGAGCCCCTTCCACTCCTGCTCGAGCGCCAGCTCCTCCTCGGTGCTGTCCGGTGACCCGTCGATGGCGAGGAACTCGTCGAGCTGGGTGTCGGTGAGGCAGGTGATCGGCGCGCTCCGGGCCACGCCGCGGGGGTCGAACCCGACGACGTCGTAGCGCCGGCGGACCGCACCGCTGACCACGCTCTCCGCGGCCCGGGCGTACTCCACGCCCGACGCGCCCGGCCCGCCGGGGTTGAGCACGAGGGAGCCGCGCGGGTCGTCGTCGCGCGCCGGCAGCCGGACGACGGCCAGCGTGATGGTGCGCCCGGCCGGGGCCCCGTAGTCGAGAGGCACCTCGAGCCGGGTGCACTCGAAGCCGCCACGGCAGGACCGCCAGCGCAGCTTCTGGTCGTAGAACCGCGCGAGTGGCCCCGTCCGCGCCGGCTGGATCGAGGAGGCCGCAGCGGTGGACCGGTCCGGCGGATCGTCCGTCGAGCCCCGCAGACGGTCCGCGGACGAGCAGCCGCTGAGCGCCAGGCCCACAGCAAGCGCCCCGAGCACTGCACGTCGCATGGTTGGCCTCCGTCCCCGAGGGCCTCCGGAGCCCTGCGAGGAGGCTACTGAGTGTCGGCCACCGCCGCCGGGGCCCCGTACGCCTGCTCGTGCGCCTGTCGCGGCGCGCAGACGCTCGCCTTCGGGCAGGCACACCGGCGCCCGCTCTCCGCGAGCCGCACGACGACGGCGTCCGCGGGGACCTGGTGTGCCACGACCCGGCCGGGACCCTCCGGGGTCTCCACGGTCGACCCGACGGCAGGGGCGTCGGCCTTGAACTCCTGGTACAGGGGATGCTCGTACTTCAGGCAGCACATCAGCCGGCCGCAGGCCCCCGAGATCTTCAGCGGGTTCAGCGGCAGGTCCTGGTCGCGGACCATCCGGACGCTGACCGGCTCGAAGTCCTTCAGGAACGTCGCGCAGCACAGGTCGCGACCGCACGGCCCGATCCCGCCCTGCACCCGCGCCTCGTCCCGGGGACCGAGCTGACGCAGATCGATCCGGGCACGCAGCTCGGCCGCGAGCTCGCGGACCAGCTGGCGGAAGTCGACCCGGTGCGGCGCCGAGAAGTAGATGACGAGCCGCTCCTCGGCGTCGAGGTAGTCGACGGCCACGACCTTCATCGGCAGCCCGTGCTGGCGGATCAGGCGCTTGGCGGTGGAGCGGGCGAGCGTCCGCCGGGCCCGGTTCCGCTCGTCGCGCTCCAGGTGCTCCGGGGCGGCCAGCCCGGCGCAGACCGGCAGCCCGCCGACCTCCTCGGTGACCTCCTGCGGAGCCCAGACGCACTCGGCCACCTCGGCCCCGGAGTCCGTCGGGACGAGCACCCTGTCACCGACGCGCGGGGACGTCCCGCCCGGGTCCAGGTAGTAGAGCCTCCCGTAGCGGGTGAAGCTCACCGCCATCACCTGGGCCATGGGCGCAGGCTAACCGCCCTGTCCAGCCTGCTCCCTCCCGAGAGCGACCTTCCGGGACGACCCTCCGGCGAGTCGGCACCAGAAGGTCGCTCTCGGGGGGTCAGCCGCTCCGCAACGCGACCGTCATGGCCTCGACGGCCAGCAGCGGCGCGACGTTGACCTCGATCTGCTCACGGGCACGCAGCACCGCGTCGATGCGGCGCAGCGTCGTCTCCGGCGTGGAGGCACGCGCCACCGAGGTCAGCTCGTCGCGCATCTCCTCGTTGACGAGCTCGACCTCCGCCCCGGACTGCAGCACGAGCACGTCGCGGTAGAACCCGGCGAGGTCGACCAGCGCCCGGTCGATGCCGTCGCGCTTGGCGCGGGTGGCCCGCTTCTTCTGCTCGCCCTCCAGCTCCTTGAGCGTCGCCGCGGCACCAGCCGGCTGGCGAGCGCCCGGACCGACGCCGAGGGCGCGCTTCATGTCCTCGGTCTCGGACCCGGCCAGTTGGGCGGTCGCCTCGTTCGCCTCGTCGGTCGCGGCCTGCACCAGGTCCGCGGCGGCGGTGAGTGCGGAGCTCACCGAGTCGAGCGAGAGCGGCAGGCGCATGACGTCTCTCCGCCGCAGCCGGGCCTGCTCGTCGGTGGCCAGCCGCTTGGCGCGGCCGATGTGACCCTGCGCCGCCCGCGCCGCGAACGACGCCATGGGCGGGTCGATGCCGTCGCGGCCGACCAGGACGTCGGCGACGGCGGCCGTGGGTGGCGTGCGCAGCGAGAGGTGCCGGCAGCGCGACCGGACGGTGGGCAGCACGTCGTCGACAGCCGGCGCGCACAGCAGCCAGACGGTGTGCTCGGTCGGCTCCTCGACGGCCTTGAGCAGCGCGTTGGCCGCCGAGTCGGTGAGCCGGTCGGCGTCCTCGACGACCATCACCTGCCAGCGCCCTCGGGCGGGGTGGCGGGCGGCTCGCGAGACCAGGGAGCGTGCGTCGTCGACGCCGATCGAGAGCTTGCGGGTGTTCACGACCTCGACGTCGGGGTGGGTCCCGGCGAGCGCGGTGCGGCAGGCGTCGCACTCGCCACACCCCTGCTGCGGGCACTGCAGCGCGGCCGCGAACGCGCGGGCCGCGGTGGAACGGCCGGACCCCGGCGGGCCGGTGAACAGCCAGGCGTGCGTCATGCCGTCGCCGGGCTCGCCGCGGTGGCGGGCGGCTGCCGCCTCCGCCGCCCGGACGAGCACCTCGACGGTGCGTTCCTGCCCGACCAGGTCGGCCCAGACTCCCGGGCCCGCCCCCGGACCCGTCACCGCGGTCGTCCGTCGTCGCGCCGGTCGTGGACCCGCGGCATCTGCACCGTGCGGTCCTCGTCGTCCTCGGAGATGCCGAAGAGCTCGTCGGCGAGGCTGACCGGGCGGGTCGGTGACTCGTCGTCGGCGACCGGGACTGGTCGGGTCGGGACGTCGTCGACGCGTGCCCCGTTGCGGTGCCGGCCGGCGTGCTGGGCGCGGCGCCGGGCCTCGCGTTCCTCGACCGCGAGCCGGTGGGCTTCCTCCCGGGCGGCGCGCTGCTCCTGCCGACGGCGCCGCCGCTCCTCCGCCTCCGCGGCCCGCCGCGCGGCCTGCTCGGCCTCGGCCCGCTCCTGCTCCGCCGCGGCGATCGCCGCGAGCCGGGCCTGCTCCGCCGCCTCGACGGCGGCCAGCCGGCGGCGCTCCTCGAGGGCCGCCTCCTCCTGCTGGTGGCGTGCCGCCGCCTCCGCCGCCTCCCGGCGAGCCCGCTCCTCGGCCTCCGCGCGGGCCCGGGCCTGCTCCAGCCTCCGGAGAGCCTCGGCCTGGCGGGCGCGCTCCTCCTCGGCCCGCCGGGCCTGCTCGATCTCCGCCTGCTGGGTGGCGCTGAGTGGCAGGACCGGCTCGAGCCGGGCGCGCACGGCCGCCGTCACCTGGTCGGCGGGCAGGGTCGCGTCGACGACGAGGTACCGGGACCCACCCCGGCGGGCGATCTCGAGGAACCGCTCGCGGACCCGCTCGTGGAACGCGAGCGGCTCGGACTCGAGCCGGTCCGGGGTCTCGACGCGGCGCAGCCCCTCGCGGACGGGCAGGTCGAGCACCACGGTCAGGTCGGGCACCAGCCCGTCGGTGGCCCAGCGCGACAGCTTGGCCACCTCACCGGCGGCGAGGTCACGGCCGGCGCCCTGGTAGGCGACCGACGAGTCGACGTAGCGATCGGTGATCACGATGTGCCCCAGGGCCAGCGCGGGCGCGATCACCCTGGCCACGTGCTCGGCGCGGTCGGCCGCGAAGAGCAGCGCCTCGGCGCGCGGTGACAGCCCATGCGCAGGCTCCGCTCGCTCGTCGGCCGGCTCGGGCAGGTCGAGGAGCACCGAGCGCAGCCGGCGCCCGACATCGGTGCCGCCGGGTTCGTGGGTGATGACCACGTCGTGGCCGAGCGACTCGAGCCACTCGCGCAGCCGCTGGGCCTGCGTGGACTTGCCGGCACCCTCGCCGCCCTCGAGCGCGATGAAGAAGCCCTGCCGGTGCCGTCCGCGGCGCAGCCCGACCGGCTCGTTGTGGTAAGCCGCCGCGACGTCGGCGGTGAGCGGAACCCCTCGCCGGTCGTCGAGGTGCCGGTAGGACAGCACGCCCAGCACGGCGGCGAGCAGGCCCGAGACCAGGAACGTGATCGCGGCGCCGTTGTAGTTGAGCACCATCGCCTCGGTGACGGTGATCTGGTGCCGGCCGAACGCCGCCGCGAGCAGCGGCGCGACCGCGAGCACCAGCACGAGCACGACGCGGACCATCGTCTGGACGAACGCGAAGGTCCGCCCGCGAAGCTCGTCGGCGACCTCAAGCCCCAGCAGCGTGTAGCCGGTGACCCACGCGACTCCGGCGAACGCGCCGAGCACCAGCGTCAGGAGGACCGCGACCACCATGTTCGGGATGAGCGCGAGCAGCGCCAGCGCCAGCCCGGCGGCGCCGATCGCGAGCCCGAACAGCCGCCGGCGGCTGAAGTCCGGCAGCAGCCGCGGACCGAGGAACATGCCGCCGGCCAGGCCCAGGAACACCGTGCCGAACAGCAGGCCGTAGCCCGGGTCGCCGGCCCCGAGGTCGGTGACGAACGTGCGGGCGAGGCCGATGACGGCACCCCCGGCCGCGAACGCACCCATCATGCCGACGACGAGACCGCGGACGAGCGGGGTGCGCCCGACGTACGTCCAGCCCTCGACCAGCGTGTGCCACACGCTCGGAGGCTTCGCGCCGTGCCCCTTCTCCCTCGCCGGGATGTCGGTCAGCTGCAGGATCGTGAAGGCGCTGACGAGGAACGTCGCGGCGTTCACGTAGAGCGCCAGGTCGACCTCGTCGATCGCCGGCACCGGGTTGTCGAGGATGCCGGACAGCAGCGCGAGACCGGCGAAGATCGCCGCGGCGACGGGCGCCGAGCCGTACGTCGTGAAGAGGCTGAGCTGGTTGGCCGCCTCGAGCCGCTCCCGGGGGACCAGGTTGGGGATCGTGGCTTCCTTCGCCGGGATCCAGACCAGGCTGGCGACCTCGATCAGGAAGGTTGCGACGAAGAGCCACCACAAGGTGCCGACGAGCGGGATGGACAGGAACAGCGCGAAGCGGACGATGTCGCAGACGACCATCGTCCAGCGGCGGTCCAGCCGGTCGGCGATGACTCCGGCGATCGGCCCCACGAGGATCGCCGGGGCCAGGCGCAGGATGAAGACGCCGGCGATCGCCAGGTTGGCCGCGGCGTAGCCGTCGTCGGCGAGCCGGGGAGCCAGCGCCGTGAGCGCCAGCAGGCCGAGCCAGTCGCCCAGGCTGGACAGCGACAGCGCGGTCCACAACCGCCGGAACGACGAGATCCGCAGGACACCGCCCAGGTCGTGGTCAGGGATGACCGCGGCGGCGGCGCGAGGGGTGCTCACGGAGTCAGGGTAGCCAGCAGGGCGGACGGCCGACCTCAAGCCTTCTTCGCGGAGCCGGCCTTCTTCGCCGCCGCCTTCTTCGCCGCCGGCTTCTTGGCGGTTGTCTTCTTGGCCGCGCGCTTCTTGGGCGCCGGCCCCTTGGCCCGCTTCTCGGCGAGCAGCTCGGCGGCCCGTTCGATGGTCAGGCTCTCCACCGAGTCGGCCTTGCGCAGGGTCGCGTTGGTCTCGCCGTCCGTGACGTACGCCCCGAAGCGGCCCTCCTTGACCACCACCGGCTTGCCCGAGGTCGGGTCGGCGCCGAGCTCGCGCAGCGGGGCGGCCGCCGCGCGACGTCCGCGCGCCTTGGGCTGGGCGTAGATCGCGAGCGCCTGGTCGAGGGTGATGTCGAACATCTGCTCCTCGGTCTCCAGCGAGCGGGAGTCGGTGCCCTTCTTCAGGTACGGCCCGTAGCGACCGTTCTGCGCGGTGATCTCCTCACCGCTGTCCGGGTCGACGCCGACCACCCGGGGCAGTGACAGCAGCCGCAGCGCGTCGTCGAGGGTGACCGAGTCGAGGGACATCGTCTTGAGCAAGGACCCGGTCCGCGGCTTCGCCGACTTGGGGGCGTCCTCCGGCAGCACCTCCGTGACGTACGGCCCGTAGCGCCCTGCCTTGGCCACGATCGGCAGCCCCGACGAGGGGTCGGTGCCGAGCTCGCGGTCGCCGCTGGGCGCCGCGAGCAGCTCCTCGGCCTTCTCGACGGTCAGCTCGTCGGGCGCCATGTCCTCCGGCACCGAAGCCCGTTCCGAGGACTCGTCGCCGTCCCCGCCGCGCTGCACGTACGGGCCGTAGCGGCCGACCCGCAGCACGATGTCGTCGCCGATCGGGATCGAGTTGACCTCGCGGGCGTCGATGTCACCGAAGCCCGAGACCAGCTCGTGCAGGCCCGGCTCACCGTTGCCGTCGCCGAAGTAGAACCGGCGCAGCCAGTCGACCCGCTGCTCCTGCCCGTCCGCGATGCGGTCGAGGTCCTCCTCCATCTCCGCGGTGAAGTCGTAGTCGACCAGGGAGCCGAAGTGCTTCTCCAGCAGTCCGATGGTCGCGAACGCCAACCAGGACGGCACCAGTGCCGAGCCGCGCTTGAAGACGTACCCGCGGTCGATGATGGTGCCGAGGATCGAGGCGTACGTGGACGGGCGCCCGATGCCGCGCTCCTCCAGCGCGCGCACCAGGGTCGGCTCGGTGTAGCGGGCCGGGGGCGAGGTCGCGTGGCCGTCGGGCTCCAGCGAGAGCACGTCGAGCCGGTCGCCCTGGTGCATCTGCGGCAGCCGCCGCTCGCGGTCGTCGGCGCCCTCGGCGGGCTCCTCGTCGCGGCCCTCCTCGTACGCCGCCAGGAAGCCGCGGAAGGTGATCACGGTGCCGGAGGTGGAGAACTCGGCGTCCCGGCCGTCGCCGGCCGTGGCCCCGATGCGCACGGTGACCGTCTGGCCGCGGGCGTCCGCCATCTGCGAGGCGACGGTGCGCTTCCAGATCAGGTCGTAGACCGCGAGCTCGTCGCGGCTGAGCTCGTTCGCCACCTGCCCCGGTGTCCGGAAGGTGTCGCCGGACGGGCGGATCGCCTCGTGCGCCTCCTGGGCGTTCTTGACCTTGCGCTCGTAGCGGCGCGGGACGTCCGGCACGTACTCGGGGCCGTAGATCTCGCGGGCCTGACCGCGCGCCGCGCCAAGGGCCGACTCGGACAGCGTCGTCGAGTCGGTCCGCATGTAGGTGATGTAGCCGTTCTCGTACAACCGCTGCGCCAGGCGCATCGCGGTCTGCGCCGACATCCGCAGCTTGCGGCTCGCCTCCTGCTGGAGCGTCGAGGTCATGAACGGCGCGGCCGGCCGGCGGGTGTACGGCCTGTCCTCGACCGACCGGACCGCGAAGTCCGCGTCGCGCAGCGCGTCGGCGAGGCCGCGCGCCGCCTGCTCGTCGAGGTGCACGCCGTCGAAACGGGCGACGGGTTTGCCGTCGCTGCCGAAGTCCCGGCCGGTCGCGACCCGCCGGCCGTCGACCTGCACGAGCCGCGCGTCAAACGGGTTGGACGGGCCGTCCTCGGCCTTGTTCAGCGTCGCCTCGATGTCCCAGTAGGACGCGGAGCGGAACGCGATGCGCTCCCGCTCCCGCTCGACGACGAGCCGGGTGGCCACGGACTGGACCCGGCCGGCCGAGAGCCCCTGACGGACCTTGCGCCACAGCACCGGGGAGACCTCGTAGCCGTAGAGGCGGTCGAGGATGCGGCGGGTCTCCTGCGCGTCGACCAGGCTCTGGTCGAGGTCGCGGGTGCGCTCGACGGCCTCACGGATCGCGTCGCGGGTGATCTCGTGGAAGACCATGCGGCGGACCGGCACCTTCGGGTCGAGCACCTGCAGGAGGTGCCACGCGATGGCCTCGCCCTCCCGGTCCTCGTCGGTGGCGAGGAACAGCTCGTCGGCGTCCCTGAGTGCCCGCTTGAGCTCGGCGACCTTCTTCTTCTTGTCCGGGTCGACCACGTAGAACGGCTCGAAGTCGGCGTCCACGTCCACCGCGAACTTGCCGAACCGGCCCTTCTTCTCGGCGGCGGGCAGCTCGGAGGGGGTCGGCAGGTCCCGGATGTGACCGATGCTGGCCTCGACCTCGAAGCCTGGCCCGAGGTACCCCTTGATCGTCTTCGCCTTGGCAGGCGACTCGACGATCACCAGCCGGCGGGTGCCGGTCGACGCCGTCTTCGCGTCTGTCTGCTCCGTGGCGGCCACGTGGCTCTCTTCCTCGCTGTGTCGCGTGCTCGTCGTACTGCGTCTTCGGACCGGGCCCCCGGCAGGCCAGGGACGTTCAGCGGCCCAGGATGCCAAGGTCTGTCAAACGGAGGGTTCCAGCACACCGACCTCGACGAGCCGGCGGACCTGCTCGAGCAGGGCGTCCCGCCCGGATCCCTCGTCCTCCCCCAGGACCTCCAGCACCGCAGCCACCAGTGTGCCCACGGGCAGCCTGCCGTCGCAGGCCCCGGCGAGCGCGGCGGTCGCAGTGTCGCACGCGACGGCGCGGCGCAGCCCGACCTGCTGTCGGAGCACGACGTGCTCGGGGTCCTCCGCGCCGGGCCGGCCGACCTGCTCCTGCAGCACGTCGCCCGCCAGCACGATCCTGGCTCGCTCCAGGTCCCGGTCGTCCCCGTGCGCGGCCAGCCACCGCTGGCGGTGGAACCAGCCGGCCAGGTGCGGACCGAGCGGCTGCATCACCGGATGAGGCCAGTCGAGCGCGGTGAGCCGGCGCGGCTCGTCCGTGCGGCGGACGGCGACGAGCCCGAAGCCGATCGCGTCGACGCCGGCGTCCTCCAGCGCGGCCAGCCAGGCGTCGTACCGGCTCGGATAGTCCGGGGTCCCCGCCTCGCCGGCGTCGCGCAGCCAGGTCGCGACGTACTCCGCGGGGTCGAGCACCTCGCGCTGCACGACGAGCGCGTCCACGCCCTGCGCGGGCAGCCACCGCGCGATCCGCTCCTCCCACGTTTCGCCGCCGTGGTGCACCCAGTTCGCCAGCATCTGCAACGTGCCGCCGGGCGCCAGCAGCGCCGGGGCCTCGGCCGCGAGGCGGGCGCACACGCCGTCCAGGTGCATCCCGCAGTCGCGGTAGGTGTGGCGGACCGGTCCGGCCGGCGCGCCGACGACGAACGGCGGGTTGCTCACGACCAGGTCGAACCGCTCGCCGGCCACCGGCTCGAGCAGGTCGCCCCGACGCAGGTCGAGGCGTACGTCGGACAGCGCCGCCGTCAGGGCCGCGCAGTCCAGCGCGCGCTGCGACACGTCGGTGCCCACGACCTCCCGGCTGTGCCGGCTGGCGTGCAGCGCCTGGACTCCCGAGCCGGTCCCCAGGTCCAGGGTGCGGCCCACCGGGACCCGGATCGTCGACTGGGCCAGCGTCGTGGAGGCGCCACCGACGCCCAGCACGTGTTCCGCGGGCAGCGGCGAGCTGACCCCGTCCAGACCGGTCCCGAGGTCGGACACGACCCACCACGACGGGCCGTGCGGCACTCCGGTCTCCCCCACGGCTTCGCCGTAGGGCCGGACGTCCAGGAGCGCCCGGACGTCGTCGCCCGCCGTCTCGACCAGCCCGAGCCCCGCCGCGGCGTCCAACGGCAGCGCCGCTGCAGCCGCCGCACTACGTACCGGCAGCTGCAGCAGGAACAGCCGGATCAGCGTGTCGAGCGGGTCACCGGACGCGGTGGCCCGCCGGGCCGGGACGGTCTCGGCGCGGTCCAGGGCCCGCGAGGCGAGCGGGCCGAGCCGCCCGGCGACCCCGTCGACCGTGTACCCCGCGGCGAGGAGGGCCTCCCGCAGCCGCCCGGCCCCGGCACCGAAGTGGACCGGCTGCGCGCCGCGAGCCGCGGTGCCCGGCCGGTCCACTTCGGGTGTAGCGATGGGGTCAGACCTGGGAGACGCCGGCCTCTTCCTTCTCCTCGGCGACGGCGATGCTCCTGCGCTTCGAGAAGACGATCGCCGCCGCGATGACCGCCGCCGCGACGAGCGCGACCAGGACGCGGATCGCCGCGTTGGAGTCCTCACCCACGAACAGCCTCACCACGGCCGGCGCGATGAGCAGCGACACGAGGTTCATCACCTTGATCAGCGGGTTGATGGCCGGGCCGGCGGTGTCCTTGAACGGGTCGCCGACGGTGTCGCCGATGACCGTGGCCGCGTGGGCGTCCGAGCCCTTCCCGCCGTACATGCCGTCCTCGACCTTCTTCTTCGCGTTGTCCCAGGCGCCACCGGAGTTGGCGAGCATGATCGCCATCAGGGTGCCGGTCGCGATCGCACCGGCCAGGTAGGAGCCGAGCGCGCCGACGCCGAGGCCGAAGCCGACCGCGATCGGGGCGAGGACCGCCAGCAGGCCGGGGGTGGCCAGCTCGCGCAGCGAGTCGCGGGTGCAGATGTCGACGACCTTGCCGTACTCCGGCTTGCCGGTCCCCTCCATGATTCCCGGGATCTCGCGGAACTGGCGGCGCACCTCGAACACGATCGCGCCGGCGGCGCGGGTCACCGCGTTGATCGCCAGGCTGGAGAACATGAAGACGACCGACGCACCGATGATCAGACCGACCAGGTTCTTCGGGTCGGAGACGTTCAGGACGCCGGTGTACTCCAGGTTGCGGACCGTGTCCTCC
>DASVBQ010000082.1:0-8507 GCA_036375795.1 Actinomycetes bacterium | reverse complement strand
CCGAGGTAGGGCCGCAGCGCCTCCGGCACCACGACCGACCCGTCGGCCTGCTGGTGGTTCTCGAGGATCGCGACGATCCAGCGCGTGGTCGCGAGCGTCCCGTTGAGCGTGGCGATGGGTCGCACGCCCTCCGCGTCGCGCAGCCGGATCCGCAGCCGCCGGGCCTGGAAGGTGGTGCAGTTCGACGTCGACGTCACCTCGCGGTAGCGCCCTTGCGTCGGCACCCACGCCTCGCAGTCGTACTTGCGCGCTGCCGACGACCCGAGGTCGCCGGCCGCGACGTCGATGACCCGGTACGGCAGCTCGACCTTGGCGAGCATCTCCTTCTCCCAGGCCAGCAGCCGCTGGTGCTCCTCGGCCGCGTCCTCCGGACGGCAGTAGGCGAACATCTCGACCTTGTCGAACTGGTGGACGCGCAAGATGCCGCGGGTGTCCTTGCCGTACGACCCGGCCTCCTTGCGGAAGCAGGTCGACCAGCCGGCATAGCGCAGCGGCAGCCGGTCGACCTCGATCACCTCGTCCATGTGGTAGGCCGCCAGCGGCACCTCGGAGGTGCCGACGAGGTACAGGTCCTCGTCGTCGAGGTGGTAGACGTCGCCGCCTGCCTGCCCGAGGAAGCCGGTCCCCTCCATCGCCTCCGGACGCACCAGGACGGGAGGCACGACGGGCACGAACCCCGCCGCGGTCGCCTGCGCCATCGCCATGTTGAGCATCGCCAGCTGCAGCTGGGCACCGACCCCGGTGAGGAAGTAGAACCGGGCACCCGAGACCTTCGCGCCCCGCTCGGTGTCGATGGCGCCGAGCAGCTGCCCGAGCTCCAGGTGGTCGCGGGGCTCGAAGTCGAAGGTCCTCGGCTCCCCCACGTGCTCGAGCACCCGGTAGTCGTCCTCGCCGCCCTCGGGCACGCCCAGCTCGGCGATGTTTGACAGCTGGCGCAGGAACCCGTCGTAGGCGGCGGCCGCCTCGGTCTGCGCGGCGTCCGCGGCCTTGACCTCGGCAGCCAGCTCCTTCGTCCGCGCGAGCAGCGCTGCCTTCTGGTCGCCGCTGGCCTGGGCCACCTCCCGGCCGAGCGTCTTCTGCTCCGCCCGCAGCCGGTCGAACGCCGCGATGGCACGGCGCCGCTGCTCGTCGGCGGACAGCACCGCGTCGACCAGACCCGGGTCCTCGCGGCGGGCGCGCTGTGAGGCGCGGACGGCCTCGGGGTCGTCACGGAGCAGCTTGGGGTCGAGCATGGCGCGAGCGTATCCAGCCGCCACGCTGGCCACGCAGGCAATACCTCGCGGGTGCCGGCCGGGACGAACCGGGCGAGTCGGACGAAGCCCGACGGCAGCGATGGCGCCCGGACGCCGAGGACGAGTGTCGACGCGGAGATTGGGGTACGACGGGTGCGTGCTGCGCTCCCTGTACCGGCCGGTCGAGCACCGAAGGCCGGCCCGCGACCCGAAGAGAGGGCTGGCTGGCCGCCTCGCACTCGGTGCAGCCGCGGCGGTCCTGGTGGCGGTCCCGTTCACGCTGCTGATGCTCCTCGTCGAGTCCGAGTGGGAGCCGCTGGAGCGACTGGACCGCAGCGTCGCCGACTCACTCAACGACGTCGTGCGCAGCGACTCGACGCTCGTGGACGCCCTCGAGGCGGGCTCGGTCGCCCTCGACCCCTGGGTGTTCCGAGCCGCGGTGATCGCGGTCTCGGTCTGGTTGTTGACTCGCGGCGCAAAGCGCCTGGCCGCCTGGGCCCTCGTGACCGTCGCGATCGGCGGCATCCTCGGCGTGGTGCTCAAGCTGGTCGTCGAGCGGGCGCGTCCGTCCTTCCCCGAGCCTGTCGCCAGCGCGAGCGGCTACAGCTTCCCGAGCGGGCACGCGCTCAACTCGATGCTCTGCGTCGGGATCCTGATCCTGGTGTTCCTACCGGTCCTGAGCAGGGCAGGAAAGGTCGTCGCGTACGCCGTCGGGGCCGCCCTCGTGCTGCTCACCGGCTACGACCGGGTCGCCCTGGGCGTGCACTACGTCAGCGACGTGGTGGCCGGCTGGGTCGTGGCACTGGCCACGCTCGCCGGAACCGCCGCGGCCTTCGAGATCTGGCGGCGCGAGCACGGCCGCCGTCCGTCCACCGTCGGCGAAGGCGTCGAGCCGGAAGCCGCGTCAGCGCTCAACGAGTCCCCTGCCGACAGAGAGTAGGTTCCGCCCATGATCAGTCGAGTCGCCCCCGTCGCCGGACGGGTCGTCCTCCTTCTTGCCGTCCTGTACGGCTTCCTGGTCGGCCTCGGCCTGCTCCTGACCCGGGTGCTCGACGACTCCGGACTCGTCCGCGAGGAGGACCAGTTCAACCAGTCCCTCGAGGACGGCCGCACCCCGACGATGAACGACGTCACCTACGTCCTGTCCGGCCTCGGCAACACCGGCGCCATCATCGCCGCGCTGGTCGTCGTCGCGGTGGGGCTGCGGATCGCCTCGAAGAAATGGTCGATGTCCATCTTCCTGGTGCTCGCGGTGTCGGCCCAGGCACTGGTGTTCCTGCTCGTGACCCTCGTCATCAGCCGCCAGCGGCCCGACGTGAAGCGGCTGGACGCCTCCCCGCCGACGTCGAGCTTCCCCAGCGGGCACACCGGAGCCGCCACCGCGTTGTTCCTCGGCAGTGCGCTGCTGATCGCGTGGTACGTCAAGCGTCGTGCGGCGAAGATCCTCGCAATCACGCTGCTGGTCGCCGTCCCGTTGCTGGTCGCCTACGGACGGCTCTACCGCGGGATGCACCACCCGACTGACATCGTCGCGGCCTGGCTGAACGGCATCGTCTGCATCGCGATCGCCTCGACCAACGTGCTGCCGCGTCCCTGGAGGAGCGACCGCAGTCCGGACCCTCAGCAGGCCCCCGTGACGGCGGGGGTCCGGTGAGGCGTGCCGCCGTCGTCTACAACCCCCTGAAAGTTCCCGACCTGACCGACATGACGGAACGGGTCGAGGCGTTCATGTCGCGCAACGGCTGGGCCGAGCCGCTCTGGCTGGAGACGACGCAGGACGACCCGGGCGTCGGGATGTGCGAGCGCGCGGTGCACGACGAGTGCGACGTCGTCTTCGTCTGCGGGGGTGACGGCACCGTGATGGCGGCCGTCACCGCGCTCGCCGGATGCGAGATGCCGCTCGCGATCCTGCCGGCCGGCACCGGCAACCTGCTGGCACGCAACCTCGACCTGCCGCTGAACGACGAGGAGGAAGCGCTGCGCATCGGCATCTCCGGCCGCACCAAGGAGATCGACGTCGCGGCCGTCGAGGACCGGAAGTTCGCCGTGATGGCGGGCCTCGGGTTCGACGCCGCCATCATGCGCGACGCCCCGGAAGGCCTGAAGAAGAAGGTCGGCTGGCCGGCGTACGTCGTCTCGGCGGGCAAGCACCTGCGGGGGCGGGGCATCCGGGTCACCCTCACCGTCGACGACGGCACGCCGATGCACCGACGGGTCCGCACCGTCGTCGTCGGCAACGTCGGGAAGCTGCAGGGCAACATCCCGCTGCTGCCCGACGCCGAGCCGGACGACGGCTGCCTCGACGTCGTCGTCATCGCCCCGCGCAACGTCATCGACTGGATGCGGGTGACCGGCCGCGTCGTGCGCCGCGCGCACGTCCCCGACCGGCGGATGGAGCGCTTCCGCGCCAAGCACGTGCTGATCGAGGCCAGCCGGTCGCAGCCCCGCCAGCTCGACGGCGACGTGATCGAGGACGGCCGCACGATGGACATCCGGATCGAGCCGAAGGCGCTCAAGGTCCGTGTCCGGTGAGGGGCTGACCCGGTGAGCTCGGTGACCCGGGTCCCGCAGACGTGCACGATGGACGAGCGGGACCTCTCGGCCGACGACGCGCGCACCACGCTTCGTCACTACGGGCGGCTCAAGCTCGTCAAGGACGCGTTCGTGCGGTTCCGCTACGGCGACGGCTTCAGCCACTCCCGGGCCCTGGGGCTGCAGCTGGTGCTGTCGCTGATCCCGCTCGGGATCGCCTTCGTCGGGCTGGCGAGCACCATCCGCGCGGAGACGGTCGGGATGGTGCTGCGCGAAGTGCTGCTTCGGGTGACCCCAGGCAGCACAGACGAGATCGTGCGGCAGACCCTGGAGAAGGGTCAGCAGGAGACCGGGAACGGCGAGCTCGCGTTGTGGCTCGGCCTCGGAGCGGCCGTCGTCACGCTGACGACGGCCATGGGCCAGGTGGAGCGTGGAGCCAACCGGATCTACGGCATCCGGCGCGACCGGCCGTCGCTGCGCAAGTACGCCCGGGCCGCCACGATGGCGGTATCCGCCGGGCTGATGTCCCTGGCCGGGTTCCTGGTGATCGTCGCCGGTGGCGAGGTCGGCCGGGTCCTGTCCCGGACGTACGACTGGACCGACGGGCAGGAGACCGTCTGGACGGCGTTCCGCTTCCCGGTCGGGATCCTCCTCGCGCTCGCCGCGTTCACCCTGCTCATCGAACGCTCCCCGCGGCGCAGGCAGCCCGGCTGGTCGTGGATCGCGATCGGTGCCGGCGTGGCCTTGACGCTGTGGGTGCTGTTCACCTACCTGCTGTCCGTCTACGTGCAGACCAGCGGGTCCTTCGGCTCCACGTACGGACCGCTCACCGGCGTCATCGCGCTGCTGCTGTGGGCCAACCTCACCTCGGTCGCGCTGTTCCTCGGCATCGCCTTCTGCGCGCAGCTGGAGGCCGTGCGCGCGGGTGTCACCGAGCCGGAGCACGGCGACCCGGAGGGCCGGCGCTGAGCCGAAGGGGTCAGTCGAGCTTCCCGTTGCGGATGCGGCCGAGCCAGGCCGCGGCATCCCGGTAGACGGCGTCCTTGTCGTGCGCGTCCCGCATCGCATGCTCCACGGCGGGCCCTCGGTCGGCGCGTGGGTACGAACCCAGGAACCGCACGTCGGGGCACACCCGGCGCAAGCCGGTGAGGGCCTCACCGACCCGGGCGTCGTCGACGTGGCCCTCGCAGTCGATCGAGAAGCAGTAGCGCCCCAGCCGTTCGCCGGTCGGTCGCGACTCGATGCGCATCAGGTTCACACCACGTACGGCGAACTCGGTGAGCACCTCGAGCAGCGCGCCGGCGTGGTCGTCGGCGATGAAGGCGACCAGGCTGGTCTTGTCATGGCCGGTCGGCAGCGGCGGCTGGGCGGGCCGGCTGACCAGGACGAACCGGGTGACCGCGTCGGGGCTGTCCTCGATGTCCGCGGCGAGCACCTCGAGCCGGTAGTGCTCGGCCGCGATGGGCGCGGCGATCGCGGCGTCGTGGGACCCGGTGCCGTCGGCGAGGGTCTTGGCCGCCTCCGCCGTCGACAGGGCCGGGACCACCGTCGCCTCCGGCAGCACCGTCGCGAGCCAGCGGCGGCACTGCGCCTGGGCGTGCGGGTGGGTGGCCACGCGGCGGACTGCGTGGAGACCCGTGCCCGGCCGGACCATCAGGGCGAACGAGACGGGAAGCAGCACCTCGCGGGTCACCATCAGCGGCTCGCCGACGGCCAGCTCGTCGAGGGTCGCGGACACCGACCCCTCGACGGAGTTCTCGATCGGGACGAGCGCGTGGTCCGCCTCGCCCCGGCGCACCGCGTCGAGGGCCGCAGCGACCGACGCCTGCGGCTGCAGATCGGCCCTCGCCGCGGCGGGCAGGCTGCGCAGCGCTGCCTCGGCGAAGGTCCCCGCAGGACCCAGATAGGCGTAGCGCGCGGGCGGCACTCCAGGCATGCGCCGAACCCTAGCCGCGAAACCAGCCGCCCTCCCGGTCGACCACGTATGGCAGGCGGGCGACGCCGCGTCACTGAGGCCGAGCGCGGCGGATGGCCTCTTCCTCTTCGGGGGACAGCGACTGCTCGCTGCGCAGCTCGGTCAGCTCCTTCGCGTACGTCCGCGTCTCCGTCCGGCCGTTGATCGAGGAGATGACCAGGCCGTCGCCGTGGTCGTCCATGAGCGCCGCGGAGAAGGACAGCAGGCCACCCATGTCCCCGAAGGCGTCGTAGCGGACCACTGCGAAGTGCCTCAGCGCCGTCGGGTCGGCTCCCCCCGGTGCCGCCTCGCGGGGGCCCGTGCCGAGCCGGCGGACCCGCTTGCCCAGCGCCCGGACCCGGCCGAGCGCGAGCAGCACCAACAGGAGGCAGAGCCCGGCGACCACCGCCGCGGCCACCGCCACGAGCTCGAGGGTGTCACGGTCGAGCTGGGGGTCGGCGAGCACGGCCCGCACGCTACCGGGTGGCGGCCGGGGCCGGTGGTTAGCCTTCGGGCATGGACCGCACGGAGCTCGAGTCGCTGTTGCGCGACGTCGCGAGCGGGTCGGTCGCGGTCACCACCGCGGCCGAGCGTCTGGCCGACGGACCCATGAACGGCACCGCCGACCTCGGCTTCGCCCGCGTGGACACGCACCGCGGTCTGCGTACCGGCGACCCGGAAGTCGTCTTCGCGGCCGGCAAGACGGCCGAGCAGACCGTCTCGATCCTGCGCGAGCTCGCGGCGCAACCCGGTGGGCGGCCGGCGCTGGCGACCCGGCTGCCGGACGAGACCCTGGCTGCGGTGCTGCAGGCCTTCCCCGACGCGTACGTCGACGAGGTGGCTCGGACCGCAGCAGTCGGCCCGCTGCCGTCGACCGCCGGGACGGTCTGCGTGGTGTCCGCCGGAACCTCCGACGCCCCGGTCGCCGCCGAGGCGGCATTCGTCGCCCGGGCGTTCGGTGCCGGCGTCGACCGGGTCGACGACGTCGGCGTCGCGGGCATCCATCGGCTGATGGCGGTCCGGGAACGTCTCGAGGCGGCGGACTGCCTCGTGGTCGTGGCGGGCATGGAGGGCGCGCTGCCCAGCGTCGTCGGCGGGTTGACCGGAGTCCCCCTCGTCGCGGTCCCGACCTCGGTCGGCTACGGGACGTCGTACGGCGGGCTCGCCGCGCTCCTCGCGATGCTCAACTCCTGCGCCCCCGGCGTGACGGTCTGCAACATCGACAACGGCTTCGGCGCCGGCGTGTTCGCCGCGCGGGTGGCCCGTCGCGCCGCTCCCCGGCCCGGGCCCCACGCGTGACGCTGGCCTGGTTCGACGCCCAGGGCGGCGCGAGCGGCGACATGATGCTCGGCGCGCTCGCCGACGCCGGTGCGCCGCTGCAGGTGATGCAGACCGCGGTCGACGCGCTCGGCGTGGAGCCGGTGCGGCTCACCGCGACAGCCGTGGTCCGCGCTGGGCTGGCGGCAACCAAGGTCGACGTCGAGACCTCCCCCAGCGACGTGACGCGGACGTGGTCGGACATCCGCGGCCTGCTCGAGTCGGCCGCCCTCGACGAGCCGGTCCGGGTCCGGGCACTCGACGTGTTCGCCCGGCTGGCGCGGGCCGAGGCGGCGGCGCACCGCGTACCGCCGGACGAGGTCCACTTCCACGAGGTCGGCGCGCTCGACTCGCTCGCGGACGTCGTCGGGGCCTGCGCCGCACTGCACGCCCTCGGCATCACCACGGCGGCCTGCTCGACCGTCACAGTCGGCAGCGGGACGGTGCGCACCGCCCACGGTGTGCTGCCCGTCCCCGTGCCGGCGGTGGTGGCCCTGCTCGCCGAGGCCGGCGCTCCCATCCAGGGCGGCCCCGTGGCGCAGGAGGCGTGCACGCCGACCGGGGCGGCTCTGCTCGCGTCCGCCGTCTCGTCGTGGGGACCGCTACCACCGATGAGGGTCACCGCGACCGGGCACGGCGCCGGCGGGCGCGTGCACCCGGAGGTACCGAACGTGCTGCGGGTCGTCCTCGGCCAACCGGTCGACTCGGCGGGCACCGACGAGGCGCTGGTGCTCGAGGCCAACGTCGACGACCTCGACCCGCGGCTCTGGCCAGGGGTGCTGTCCGCCCTGCTCGATGCCGGCGCCTCGGACGCCTGGCTCACGCCGATCCTGATGAAGAAGGGCCGGCCGGCGCACACGCTGTCGGTCCTGACGCCCGCGACGCGTGCCGATGCGGTGCGCCGGGTGATGTTCACCGAGAGCTCCACGATCGGAGTGCGCGAGCACCGGGTGGGCAAGCACGCCCTCGATCGGGCGCTGCGCACGGTGTCGGTCGACGGCGCGGCCGTACGCGTGAAGGTGGCCGTCCTGGACGGCGAGGTGGTCAACGTCTCGCCGGAGTACGACGACGTGGCCGCCGCCGCCGCGGCCCTCGGCCGGCCGGTGAAGTCGGTGCTGGCCGCCGCGGTCGCAGCCGCCCACGCGCAGATCCCGAGTCGGTAGGGGCCGCGTTGGACCTCGCCGTCGTCGCGACGACGTTCGCCCTCATCTTCCCCGTCGAGCTCCCGGACAAGACCTTCGTCGCCTCGCTGGTGCTCGCGACCCGGTATCGGCCGGCGCTGGTCTGGGTCGGCGTGTCACTGGCGTTCCTCGTGCAGTGCGCGGTGGCCGTGACCGCCGGCGGTCTCATCTCGCTGCTGCCGTCGACCGTGGTGAGTGCTGCCGCGGGGCTGCTGTTCCTCATCGGCGCGGTCGTGCTCTGGCGAGGTGCCGCACAGGCCGACGCGGAGGAGGCCGAGGCCGAGGAGGAGT